>JBEPXB010000395.1:0-3706 GCA_041642135.1 Halobacteriales archaeon
GGGGGAGACCGAGGCCGTCCGGACGGACGGGTGGCACACTACCGGCGACCTCGCGGTCCGCGACGCCGAGGGCTACTTCTGGTTCAAGGCCCGCGACGACGACGTCATCATCACGTCGGGCTACCGCGTCGGCCCGGGGGAAGTCGAGAGCGCGGTTCTCGAACACCCCGACGTCGAGCAAGTGGGTGTGATCGGCGTCCCGGACGAGACCCGGGGGGAGGTGATCAAGGCGTTCGTCCAGCCCGTCGCCGGGATCACCGGGGACGACGCGCTCCGCGAGGAGATCCGGGCCCTCGTGCGCGAGAACCTCGCGAAACACGAGTACCCCCGCGAGATCGAGTTCGTGGAGACGCTCCCGACGACGACCACCGGGAAGATACGGCGCAAGGAACTCCGAGAGTGGAGGTGAGGGTCGCGAGCGGGATGGACGGGACACCTGATCCCGTCGGGACGGCGACCGTCTCCGTGAGAGCCTTGTCGGAGGCCGGCGTTCCCCTCGACGAGCGTCGATGACACGGACCCTCCTGGTCGCGGGGACGGCGAGCCACGTCGGCAAGAGCACCCTCGTCGCCGGTATCTGCCGGGCGCTCGCCGACCGGGGGGTCGACGTCGCGCCGTTCAAGGCGCAGAACATGTCCAACAACGCCCGCGCGGTCCTTTCGCCCGACGGCGGGGACGGGGAGGTCGGCGTCTCCCAGTACGTCCAGGCCCGCGCCGCCCGGGTGACGCCGACGACCGACCACAACCCCGTCCTCCTCAAGCCCCGCGGCGAGGGCGAGTCACAGCTGGTCCTGCAGGGCGAGGCCGTCGGTCACTTCGCGGCCGGCGAGTACTACGAGGAGCACTGGGAACGGGCGCTCGAGGCCGTCGAGGACTCGTATCGCCGGCTCGCCGCCCGGCACGAGGTCGTGGTCGCGGAGGGTGCGGGGAGCGTCGCCGAGATCAACCTCCACGACCGCGACCTGGCGAACGTCGAGACGGTTCGGGTGGCCGAACGGGTCGCTGCGGAGGGGCTGGACGGCACGCTGGGCGTGGGACCCGGTGTCGAGTCCGGCGACGACTCCGCCGTCGAGGTACTCCTGGTCGGTGACATCGAGCGCGGCGGCGTCTTCGCCAGCCTCTACGGCTCGCTCGAACTCGCACCCGACGTCGTTCGCCGGCACGTGGCCGGCGTCGCGATCAACAAGTTCCGCGGCGAGCGGGCGGTGCTCGACCCCGGCCTCGAGCGGTTCGAGGAGCTGACCGGTGTCCCCGTCCTCGGGGTGCTCCCCTACGACGACCCCGGACTCCCCGAGGAGGACAGCGTCTCGCTCCCGGCGATGGAGGAGCGCGCGGTTCTCGGGGCGGACGACGGCGTTCCCGACGCGCAGGCGGTGACGGTCGCCGTCCCGCGACTCCCGCGGATCTCGAACTTCACCGACCTCGAACCGCTCGCCCGCGAACCGGGCGTCCGGGTCGCGTACCGGCCGCTCGACGCCGACCTCGCGGACGCCGACGCGGTCGTGCTCCCCGGGACGAAGAACACGGTCGACGACCTGCTGGCGTGCCGGGCGGCGGGGTTCGACGGCGCGATACGCGAGTTCGACGGCCCGGTGGTCGGGCTCTGTGGCGGCTATCAGCTCCTCGGCGAGCGGGTCACGAACGCCGCCGTCGAGGGGACCGGCGACCGCGAGGAGGTGCCGGGGTTCGGTCTGCTCCCGGTCGAGACGCGCTTCTCGACCGAGAAGACCGTCGAGCGGATCGCGGCGGAGGTCGAGGGTGTCGGACCGCTCGCGGGCGCGACGGGGACGGTCGAGGGCTACGAGATACACGCCGGCGACACCGAGGTACGGGATGCGGTCGCCCGGCCCCTCGGCGAGGGGAGCGCCGCGACCGACCGCGTCCTCGGGACGTATCTCCACGGACTGTTCGAGAACGCGAGTACGAGAACGGCGTTCGTCGAGGCCGTCTACCGCTCGGCGGGGAAGCGACGACCGGACGCGGGGGCAGAGCCGCGGTCGCCGTTCGGCGCCGCGGCCGACCTCGTCGTGGGGCACCTCGACCTGCCGTTCCCGGAGTGGTCGACGGAACGCCCCGGGGACTGATACGCACCGGGGTCGCACGCCCCCGTGTGTCCGACCACACCGTCCACCCGGATCCGCCCGCGACCGACCACGCGTTCCTCGGCGCGCTGCTCGCCGACTCGCCGGCCGACGCGTTCGTCCACGTCGGCGACCGCTTCGACGATCGGATGCTCTACCTCACCCGGTTCCACGGCCCGGACCGCGACCACGCGTTCGTCTACGCCGACGGGACGACCACGCTCTGTGCCCCGGCGCTGTTCGACGAACAGGCCCGGCGCGAGTTCGCCGGCGACGACGTTCGAGTCGCGGGCGAGACGGCCGCCGAGACGCCCGAGGGTGCGGCTGCGGAGGTGCTCGGCGAGCACGGTGTCGACCACGCGCTCGTCCTCGACGCGGCCCGCCATCGGACGGTCGAGCGGCTCGAAGGCGAGGGCGTGACCATCTCGACGGTCCCGGCGGAGCGGTTCGACGCCGTCCGGCGGTCGAAGACCCCGGGGGAGGTCGCGTGTCTCCGGTCGGTCCAGCGGGCCACACGGCGAGGGATGCGCCGCGCGGAGGCGGTGCTCGCCGGGGCGACCCGCGACGGCGACGCGCTCCTGTGGGACGGCGACCCGCTCACGACGGAGTGGCTCCGGCGGGAGGTGAACGCCGTCCTCGCGAGCGAGGGGATCACCGACGCGGGCAACACGGTGATCGGCGCGGGGCCCTCGTGTGCGGACCTGCACTTCACCGGTCGGGACGACATCGGGCCCGACGAGACGGTCCTGCTGGACATCAGCCCCCGTGGGCCGCACGGCTACTACGGCGACTTCACCCGGACGTTCGTCCCCGGCGAGGTCTGCGAGTGGGAGCGGTCGGCCTACGACGCGGTCGACGCCGCGTACCGGGCCGCGATGGACGCGCTCGCCGACGGCGCGGGCACGCCCGGAAGCGACGTGCGCGAGGCGGTCGAAGGGGCGCTCGCCGACCACAGCTTCGAGACGGGCGACGTCGATGTCGGGATGACCCACGGTCCCGGCCACGGGGTGGGCGTGACGCTTCACGAGGGACCCTCCTACGACGCGGTGCTGGCGGCGGGCGACGTCGTCACGGTAGAGCCCGGCGTGTACGACCCCGAACGGGGCGGGGTCAGGCTAGAGGATATCGTGGTGGTCGGCGAGGACGGGATCGAGCGGTTCGGGGACTACCCGCGGTCGATCCAGCCGCGACCCGAGTGAGCCGACGTTCCGGTCGGTTCCCGGTAGCCGTTCCCGCGAAGCCGGTGCTGGTGCGGGTACGGCTGTCAGGAGAGGACAGCACTCCCCCACGCCGCGTGCGTGACGAACCATCGAGAGCCCCCGACTCGAGGAACTAGCCGGCGGAGCGCACCGCCAGCCAGACGGACTCCGGGGTCATCGGCACGTCGACGTGCTCGACGCCGAAGGGACCGAGGGCGTCCACGACGGCGTTGACCACCGCGGGCGGGGCGGCGATGGTCCCCGCCTCCCCGGCGCCCTTCGCGCCGTGCGGCGTCAGTGGACTCGGCGTGACCGTCGAGTCCGTCTCGAGGTCCGGTAGCAGATGCGCTCGCGGCATCGCGTAGTCCCCGAACGACGCGGTGAGCATCGTCCCGTTCCCGTCGTAGGCCGCCTCTTCCCAGAGCG
>JBEPXB010000396.1:0-3706 GCA_041642135.1 Halobacteriales archaeon
GTCGTTGTCGAGGGCGTAGTAGTAGGTGACGTCGCTGATCGAGCCCTCGGTCTCGATGGTGTGGAGGTCGGTGAGCCCGGGAGTGGGCGTCCCGGCCCCGAACTCCCCTCCGGTACAGCCGGCCAGCCCCCCCGCGAGCCCCCCGCCACAGAGCGCGAGCAGTCGGCGTCTGCCGAGGTCCATGTGGACGGATCGTAGACACCCGATACACAAGTATATTGTCCATCACGAGCCTCGAAATACTCCCTGTATTCTGATCTGCTTCATTAATATAATTCATTTTCAGATATACGATACGAAGGAATTTCGTCTTCATCGGCGCGTCGGGACGCATCGGCCGTCACCGGGCGACGAGCGCCGCCTGACCGCCGGCGACGAAGCCGGCGTCGACGTTCACGACCGTGAGGTACGTGCAGGACTGGAGCATCCCGAGGAGGGCCGCCTCGCCGTTCCCGCCGTAGCCCGTGCCGGTTCCGACCGGAAGGCCGATGACGGGGACAGGGAGGAGTCCGGCGACCACGGTCGCGAGCGCGCCCTCGCGCCCGGCGGCGACCACGACGACGTCACACTCGTGGAGGGTGTCGAGTTCGGCGAGCAGGCGCCGGATCCCGGAGACGCCGACGTCGTAGAGCGTCTCGACGGCACAGCCCATCTCCGCGGCGAGCACGGCGGCCTCCTCGGCGACCGGCACGTCGGACGTGCCGGCGGTGACGACGCCGACGGTCCCCCGCTCGGTCGGCCGCTCGTACCCGGGACCGCGGAGGACGAGCGTTCGCGACCGGTCGAACCACTCGGCGTCCGCGGCGGCGTCGAGGTCGGTCAGCGCCGCCCGCGTCCCCTCGTCGACGTCCGCGAGTACCGCCAGACCGGTGCCCTCCAGGAGTTCCCGGGAAATGCCCCGCAGGTCCTCGGCCGTCTTTCGCTCGGTCTCGACCACCTCCGGGATGCCCGTCCGCTCGCCCTGCCGGGTGTCGACCCGCGCGACGTCGCCCACGCGGCCGACCCCGCGGAGCCGGTCGGCGGCCTCCTCGGGGTCGACGTCTCCCGAGGCGACCCGCCCGAGCAGCGTCTCCAGCTCTGAGTCGTCCATCGTGGACGACTGATACGGGGACGCCCCTATGCCTTCCGCCCGGGGCCGATGGCGTCCGGGTTCGCGAGGCGACGACCGTTCAGTCGTCGGCGGTTCGCCGCTGTCGGAGGTGCTCCACGAGCCTGTCGTGGAGCGGGCCGTTCGAACCCAGCAGCGCCGTCCGTTCCTCGCCGGCTTCGGTCCGGAGTTCGTACGGCTCGCCCCGCTGGTCGGTGACCGTCGCGCCGGCCTCGCGGGCGATCAGCAGCCCGGCGGCCACGTCCCACGGGTAGGTGTCGTGCTCCCAGACGGCGTCGGCGGTGCCCGAGGCGAGGTAACAGAGGTTGAGCGCCGCCGAGCCGATCCGCCGGACGCCGCGGGTCTCCTGGTAGAACGCCCGGAGGAACGAGCCGTCGGGGTCGTACCCCGAGAGGAGCATGCTCTCGTCGAGCGCGCTCCGATCGGTCGTCCGGATGGGCTTGCCGTTCTCGGCGGCGCCGCGGCCCTCGACGGCCGTGAACGTCTCCCCGGTCTCGGGGGCGTGGACGACCCCCACGACCGGGTCGCCCTCCCGAAGCAGCGCGATAGAGATGGCGTAGTTGGGGTTGCCGTGGGCGAAGTTCCCGGTGCCGTCGAGCGGGTCGACCAGCCAGGTGTACTCGCTGTCGCTCCGCCGGTGGACGCTCTCCTCGCTCACGATCCCGTGCTCGGGGTACTCGTTCTCGATGACGGTCGCGATGATGTGTTCGGCCTGGTAGTCAGCGTCGGTGACGACGTCGGACTTGTCGGACTTGGTCTCGACGGACTCGACCCGGCCGTGGAGTTCGTGGACCGGCTCGCCGGCCCCGACGGCTGCCTCCTCGGCCACCCGGAGCGCGTTCGAGAGCAGGTCGTCGGGTTCCGGTTCGGGCGCCGGGCGCCTGTGGGTCGGCCCGGCGTCGTCGCCCCCGCGGAGCCCCCAGCCGAGTTTTCTACTGATCGCCGTCAGGAAGTCGTCGTCGTAGCTCGTCCGGACGATGTGGGCCGGCTGTGGCGCGCCCGTGATGGAGACGACGGCGTCGCCGTCGAGCCGGGTGTCGAACCGCCCGCCGTCCACGGTGAGCATCGCGGGGTCTTCCGTGACGACCGTGAGTTCGGTCTCCGCCGAGACGATCAGCGGGCGGGCGCCCATCCGGTGGGTCAGCAGGGGGACGACCTGGAGCGTGAAGTTGTCGTCCGGGTAGTGTACCGGCCCGTTGGCCGAGAGCGCGACGCCCGTCGAGCCGGTTGGGGTCGAGACGGCCATCCCGCTGCCGTCGTACTGGCCGACGTACTCGTCGCCGGCGAAGACGTGGAGCCGGCAGATCTTCCGGTCGACCGGGTTTTCGGGGGGTTCGGGCTCGATCATCACGTCGTTGACGCCCGTCGCGCCGTCGAGCCCGGGGGCGTCGGCCCGGAGCTGCTGGCGGTCGTTGATCGTCGCACGCCCCCGGAGCACCTCGTCGAGCGCGCCGTCGACCTCCTCCGGTTGGACGCGCGCGAGGAACGCCAGCGTCCCCGTGTTCACGCCCAGCAGCGGGATGCCGCGAGCTGCGAACGCCCGGATGCCCTCGAGGAACGCGCCGTCGCCGCCGACGCTCACGCCCAGCGTCTCCTGGGCGTCGTCGTAGTGGTCGTCGGTGATCGGTTCGCCCACTGGAACCGTCGTCAGATCGAGGTCGTGTGTGGCCGCATACGACTCCAGGCGCTCGACCGCCTCCTCGCTGTCGGGCGTCTTGATGCACAGCAGTTCGGTGGTCGTCGCCAGCCTCCGGGCGTGCATGGGCGGTCGTTCGGGCCCCACCGAATAATACTCGAACGTTCATGAACGAGTTGCCGCTTCTCGCGGACGGCGAACGGATCGGAGGACGGCGACGGCGGAACCACGCTTCCCGGGGCCGTGTTCGAATCCGGGGTCCGGGCAGGCGCCCCCGTCAGGTCGACAGCCACTACTGGCAGGAGCGATGACACATTGGAGTTCACCGACGGAAACGGTCCGGCGGACGCGCTGACCGTCGAGAGTGGAACCAGGCTCATGCGTCCGTGCGGCCGGCCTCCGGTCAGCCGAGTACCTCTACACCCGCTGGAGGGCTAGTCCCCTGTACCGCGAGCGACCGGCGCCCTCGTGAGCGCCAGCGAACGAGGACGTTGCCGGACGAGCGGTGCGAGGCCGACCGAAGGGAGGCCTCGAATGCGAACGGTGAGCGGAGCGAACCGTGAGCAGCGAGTCCGGCTGAGGGAGCGAGCGGCCTTTTTCACCCATGTTTTTGCGCCGAGCGGTGAGCGCCGCAGGCGCTCACCCGAGGCGTAAAAAGATGGTCAGGCGTTGTTCATCCGGATCGCCGACTCGTCGCCGCAGGCGACGCACGTGGCGACCCGGTAGGGCTCCCGCGAGAACTGGGCGTTCTCCCGCTTGGTCGACTCGGTCCGGATCTCGATGCGGACCTCGTGTGCGGTATCGCGCTCGCAGTTCTCGCACGGTTCCAGCATGTCGTTGTCCGCGGCGGAGTGTGCTGACATCACCAGTTCCTTTCGCCGAATCATCCATAAACCGAACATACCGTTCCGACGGTTCGACACCGTTCATCGCAAGACGGCGGCCGTATCTCCCCCGATACG
>JBEPXB010000397.1:0-3701 GCA_041642135.1 Halobacteriales archaeon
CGATCAGCTCCCGGTGCAGGTCGACGTACGGCTCGGGGTGCGGGGTCGCGGCCGAGCCGTCCGACCCGTCGCCGCCCTGACTGCCGCCGGTCGACCCCTCCGGGGCGTCGGTGGCGGACGCCGGGGACCCGTCCGACGAGTCCTCCCGCGCCGAGCAGCCGGCGACGGCGACGCCGACGCCGGCCCCCGCGGCGGCCGCGAGGAACGACCGCCGGGTCCGCATGTGCTGGCTCACAGCGTCGGGTTGGGCCCTCGGGGGTAAAAACCCGACCCGGTCGGGTCGGCACGTCGGCGGGTCGGTGGCCTCAACAGAAGTCCTGTGTCACCCAGACGCCGCCGTCGGGACCGACCGCGACGCCGACGCCCTGGCGGGTGAACCGTTCTCTCAACAGGGCCTCGCGGTGCCCTTCGCTGTCCATCCACGCCGCGACGACGTGTTCGGCGAGCGCCTCCGGGGACCGCGCCAGTCCGCCGGTCGGCGAGTGGTAGACGTTCTCCCCGCCGGGGCAGTCGAGCCCGAACGCCGCGTACCGCTCGCGCAACCCCTCGCCGTCGGGGTTCTCGTGGCCGACGAACCCGCGCTCGCGCATCTCCTCGCTGTGTGACGCTCCTACTCGGGCGAGCGTCGGGTCGTACGCCAGCGGGTCCAGGCCACGTTCGCGGCGCTCGGCGTTCGCCCGCTCGGCGATCAGCCGCTCGATCCGGGTCTCGTTCGTTTGGTCCGATCCCTCGTCGTCCGCGGAGGCGACGACGGCCCCGCCCGGCGCGTCGGCCGTCGGTCCAGCCACGGCCACCGCGAAGACGGCGACGGACAGGACGAGGAGCGTCGCGACCGCCAGCCGGGCACCCGACCGGGAGGGTCGGAGGAGGTCGCGCCACCCCTCCGTCCCCTCGCCCGTGTCCGACCCGTCGCCGGACGCCGACCCGTCGAGGTCGAGGATCCAGCCCCGCGTGTGGTCCGCGTCGACGCCCGAGCAGTCGTGATCCGGGGGACTGCGGTGGTCGGCACAGACGGGGGCGGCACAGTGCGGGCACGACGCTGTGACCGACGACTCGACCCCGCAGACGACGCATTCGGACATCCGTCCCCGGCGACGGATGCGGGTCGCAAAAACGGTCGGACCGTGACCGGGCGGTAGTCGTCCACCCGCCGGGACCGCGCTACGGCTCGAAGGCGACGTTCGTCACCGTGTCGGCGACGCCCGTGACCGTGTGGATCTCGTCGGCGACCACGTGCGGGAGGTCGTCCGGGTCGTCGAGGTCCACCTGTGCGACGATGTCGTGCTCGCCGGTCACGACGTGGACCGTGCTCACCGCGTCGACCTCGGCGATCTCGTTCGCGGCCGCGGAGACGGCGCCCGCATCGACCACGACGTTGACGTACGCGTCGGTCATACGTACAACGTTAACGTGCCCTGCGAAACGGTAAACTCGCCATTCAAGCGGCAATATTTGCTCGTTTTGGGGTCCGGGTGACGCTGCGACTCCCGGGCGGGACGGGCGCCGCCGTTGGGGGGACGCTACAGCCCCGGCGTTTCGCCGGTCGGCGTCGGGATCGCGCGGAGCGACCGGGGCGGCACCAGCCAGTTGCCGCGGTGCCTGACGAAGATGTACTCGAGGATACCGTTGTTGACGCGCTGGCGGACCGCCGGCGTGATCGCCGGGATGTCGCTGCCGTTCATGGCCTCGCGGACCGCCTCGAAGTCCGCGATGTCCCGCTGGAGCGAGGGGAAGTGGAGGCTCGCGACGTTGTCGTCGGCGCTCTCGAAGTGCCTGCGGAGGAGGCGGACGTTGCCCTCGGCGTCGCGGTTGGCGCGGGCGGCCTTCTGCGCGTGGCCGACGCGGCCGAACTCCCTCGCGTGTTCCTCGATGTCGTCCAGGAACTGGTCGATGCCGGAGTCCGCGCCGAGGTTCTCGCCCACGCCCTCGACGAGTCCCTCCTCGGCGTGGGCCGGCGAGAACATCTCCATCACCCGCTCGTCGAAGGACTGCTCGCCGTACCAGTCGGCGAGGCGCTGGCGGAGGTTGGCGACGTGCTTCGTGGTGCCGCCGGCGAACGGCCCCGAGTCGAGGGTGACGTAGTCCTCGCTGGCCTGGTTGGCGGCGAACCCGGCCTTGAACCCCATGAACAGCGGCGAGGCCTCCGGGACCGGCCCGTCCGCGGGGACGCCCTCGAGCCCCTCCTGCTTCGAGGCGGGGATGCCCGCGCCGACGAACCCGGTCCGGCGGTCCGCCACCTCGAAGACGTCGGTCAGTGCCGACTCCACCTCGACGCCGTTGACCGACGAGCGCTCGCCGGTGAGCGCCGCCTCGGCTTTCAGGAGCACGTCCGGCGCGTCCGACGCGAGGTGGAGCAGCGCGTCCTGGGTGTCGAACTCGGGCTGTTCGAACGGGGAGAGCCGGCGCGGCTCGGGGAGGCCCAGGTCCTCGGGGAGCGGCTCGTCGTAGTGCCGGTCGAAGTAGGCCGGCGAATACGCCATCGAGTGTATCAGCCCCTCGTGGTTCCGGACGTACGCGCGGTCGAGCGTTCGCAGTGCCGACTCGACGGTCGACCGGGCGTCCGCGTCGGGACCGCCGCGGAGGGTCAGGTACAGGAGCGTCTGGTGGCTCGGGAGTTCGGTGTTGCCGTGCTCGTCGTGTCGGACCCGGTCGTTCCAGGCGTGCTGGCGCTCGGGGAGCGCAGAGAGGTCCTCGGGGCCGGTCGGAACCGACGACCCGCCGGTGTATCCCAGACACGCCGAGAGTCCGGCCGCGCCGCCGACGGCGACGGCCGCGCGGAGCACGTCCCGACGGCGGGCCGACGGCCCCCCGTCCCCGCCTCCGTCCCCGTCCATCACAGCGTCACCTCGACGGGGGGCATGTCGAGGAACGCCGTCTCGTATCCCTCGTGGCGGGCGACCTGCGGCGGCACCTCGACGCGGAGGGAGAGCGCGTCGCCGGACTCGACCGACGGGACCGCTGCCCCGTAGTGGTAGTTCAGGTCGGGGTCGAGCGTCGCCGGCAGCGAGCCCTCGAAGACGACCTCGTCGTCCCGGACGAGCCTCCCGGAGAGGGCCATCGCGGGGACCACCATCCGGTTGTAGGGTGTCCGGGCCGAAACTGCGAGGTAGGCCCCGTCGCCGTCGACGCCCGACGGCGGCGAGTCGTGGCTCGTGACGACCAGGTGGGCGTCGCCCGTCTCGGCCGTCCCGTGGAGCGTCCCCGGTAGCTCCTCCGGCGCCGGGAGGACCGAGAGGGGCATCGACCCCATCTCCATCGGGGGCCGGGCGGCCCGCTCCCCCGCACGGTCGGCCGTCCGCTCGAAGCTGATCTCGTCGCGCTCCGACCGGCTGTACTCGAACGGGATCTCGGCGCTCGCCGGCTCGCCGAACCGGCCCTCGAACGCACCGGTCCGGCGAGTGGTCATGCCGCCGACGCTGACCCCGACCGTGTACTCGCCGTCGCCGTCCAGTCCGAAGTTCGCCCCGTAGTGAAACCCCATCGGCTGGGAGAGCATCGGGTAGATGACCTCCTGGCTCACCAGCTCCCCGCCCTTCGATATCTCCACGGAGAGCCCGGTGTCCGGCAGGACGACCCCGGTCTCGGGGTCCCAGACGGTCGACATCAGGTGGACGTCGTCGCCGCTCTCGATCCCCGTCATCCCCACGTCCTCCCCGTTGACGTTCCAGAACCGGTGTGGGTAGGAGTACATGGTGGCGAAC
>JBEPXB010000398.1:0-3690 GCA_041642135.1 Halobacteriales archaeon
TCTCGCTCCATGCGGGCCGTCTCGGCCCGGCGTCGCTCCGCCGCGCTCGGCGCCGGCGTCCCGCGCTCGCTCGCGCCCGCGCCTGCGCCGAACTTATAACTGAACGAGAGGAACGCCTTCGTCGGCTGGCGGGCCGGCCCCTCGTACGTGACGTTCACGCTCAGGCCGGGCGTCACCGCGTCCAGCGGGATCGTCGGCGGCTGCAGGGGGAGCGCCTCGTTCGTCGCGGCGAGCGTCGCGACGGTCCCCGCGACGGCGACACCCGTCAGTATCTTCCCGGCCAGCGAGGCCCAGAACGCCTCTCCGAGTTCCTCCGCCGGCTTCGTGAGCTTCCTTCCGAGTTCCGTCTTCAGGAACGCCTCCCCGGTCTTCTTCGCCGCCTCCTCGTACTCCGCGCTCTGCGACGGTCGCTCGTCCCCCTGGCGCTGGAGGCGACCCGTCCGTCCACGATGTCGGACCCGGAGCGCCGATCCCTCCGTTCCCGATCGGTCGACTGTCCCCGACGCCGACGCCCGTACCACCCGCGCGGCCACCCTGTCGGCCTCGCGCTCGTACCGGTCGTCCGGACGCCCGACCTCGAGTTTCGCCCGGATCCCCGCCTCTGCCAGCCGCCCCACGGCACGGTTCCCGTGCGTCCGCTGGAGTCCGGCGAGCGGGGAGCCGCCGGAACCGACATCGCGCCCACCGTCGGATCGCTCGGACCGATCCGGTTCGCGACTCCGGTTCCCGGTCCGACGGTGTTCGGACTCCCCGGTCTCGGACCGTCCCTCTCCGGCTCTCGTTCGGGTGCGTGTCGTCATACCAGAATGGTCCGACCACATCGGTCGGCTGGAGTTTCGTTCTCAAATCCAACACGACGTTCGGGAGCATAACTGTTCGCTCCATCCGACGGACGGTCCTCGCCGGGGGACGGTTCGACGAGGACCCGAACGTGGACGGCGTCCGGCAAACGTGTCCGAACCGCAACTGACCAGCCGCTGTGGTTTCGGCGTTCCCTGATACGGTCGTGCGTAGTTCTTTGCCGCCTCACGGCCCCTCGTTCCGTCCCACCGGTCTCGAGACACCGATCGTCCTGGAGACCGCTGAAAACGGTTACGCACGACCGTATGACACGGAGTGTCGACGTATCGGACGTGTGTCACTGCGAGCGCTCCGGGACGACTCCCGACGGGACCACCGGTCCGTCCCGGGTACCGGCGGTCGGTCGACCGGAGGTGCCGGCAAACCCGCGGACGGCGCTCCCGGCGACGGGC
Organism: Halobacteriales archaeon; assembly: GCA_041642135.1. Taxonomy (GTDB): domain Archaea; phylum Halobacteriota; class Halobacteria; order Halobacteriales; family Haloarculaceae; genus Salinirubellus. The sequence goes on from JBEPXB010000398.1 coordinate 1,254, forward strand.
GAGGATTGCGAACGCTTTATGCGGTGTCGCTCGTTGGCACACCTGTGAACCGGGCCGTCGCCGCGGGTCACCGGGTCGAACCCCCCGGTCGGGAGGCCTCCCGATGCGACACGAACCCGGGGGAGACGGAGCGAAACCCCGGGCGGTGACTTCGGCGAAAGACAGCCTCAAGTCAGACAGGCCCCAACGCGAACCAAGACACCACACCATGTACGAACACGACGTCATCGTGGTCGGCGCCGGCGGCGCCGGCCTCCGCGCGGCCATCGCGGCACACGAGGAGGGTGCCGACGTGGCCCTCGTCTCGAAGCTCCATCCCGTTCGAAGCCACACCGGCGCCGCCGAGGGCGGCATCAACGCCGCTCTGCGCGACGGCGACGACTGGGAACTGCACGCCTACGACACGATGAAGGGGTCGGATTATCTCGGGGATGCCCCCGCCATCGAGACGCTCTGCCAGGACTCCCCCGAGGAGGTCATCCAGCTCGAACACTGGGGGATGCCCTTCAGTCGCGAGGACGACGGCCGGGTCTCCCAGCGGCCGTTCGGCGGGCTCTCCTTCCCGCGGACGACGTACGCCGGCGCGGAGACCGGCCACCACCTGCTCCACACGATGTACGAGCAGGTCGTCAAGCGGGGCATCCAGGTCTACGACGAGTTCTACGTCTCCCGCCTCGCCGTCACGGACCACGACGACCCCGAGGACCGCGAGTGCCACGGCGTCGTGGCCTACGACATCAAGAGCGGCGAGGTCGTCGGCTTCCGCGCCCGCAAGGGCGTCGTCCTCGCGACGGGCGGAGACGGCCAGACCTACGATCACACCACCAACGCCGTCGCCAACACCGGCGACGGCCCGGCGATGGCCTACCGCGCCGGCGTCCCCGTCGAGGACATGGAGTTCGTCCAGTTCCACCCGACGACGCTCCCGAGCACGGGTGTCCTCATCTCCGAGGGTGTCCGTGGCGAGGGCGGCATCCTCTACAACGCCGAGGGCGAGCGGTTCATGTTCGAGCGCGGCTACGCGAACAACGACGGCGAACTCGCCTCCCGGGACGTCGTCTCGCGGGCCGAACTGACCGAAGTCAACGAGGGCCGTGGCATCGAGGACGAGTACGTCTACCTCGACATGCGCCACCTCGGCGAGGAGCGCATCGTCGACCGGCTGGAGAACATCCTCCACCTCGCGGAGGACTTCGAGGGCGTCGACGGGCTGGAGGAGCCCATGCCGGTCAAGCCCGGCCAGCACTACCACATGGGCGGCATCGAGGTCAACGAGAACGGCGAGACCTGCATCGGTGGGCTCTACGCCGCCGGCGAGTGTGCCTGCGTCTCCGTCCACGGCTCGAACCGGCTCGGGGGGAACGCCCTGCCCGAACTCATCGTCTTCGGTGCCCGCGCGGGTTACCACGCCGCGGGTCGGGACCTCGGTGAGGCCCGCATCGAGACGGGTCCGAGTGCGATGAGCGAGGCCGAGGAGGGGCTGGACACCCCCGTCTCTCCCGGTGCGCTCGACGCCTCCGACGAGGACGTCGCCGCCGACGGCGCGGCCGTCGAGACGACGGAGGTCGTCGAGGGTGCCGTCGAGCGCGAGCGCGAGCGCGTCCGGACGCTGATGGAGCGCGAGGGGCGCAACCACGCCGAGATCCGCCAGAAGCTCCAGAAGGCGATGACCCGCCACGTCAACGTCTTCCGCCGCGAGGCGAACCTCAAGGAAGCCCTCGAGATCATCCGCGAGTGCCGCGAGGACTATCAGGACGTCGCCGTGAGCGACCCCTCGCGGACGTACAACACCGACCTCATACACACGGTCGAGACGCGGAACCTCATCGACGTCGCGGAGACCATCACGCTCGGAGCGCTCGCCCGCGACGAGTTCCGCGGGGCACACTGGCGCGAGGCCCACCAGGAGCGCAAGGACGACGAGTGGCTCAAGCACACGATGATCTCTTGGAACGACGGCCAGCCGGAGCTCTACTACAAGTCCGTCGTCCTCGAGGGCGAGGAGAAGACCTACGAGCCGAAGGTTCGCTCCTACTAGCAACCACTTTTTCCTCCTCGGGTTTCCTCGCGCGCCTTCGGCGCGCTGCGGAACCGCTCGTCGAAAAAACGTGGGGAAAAACTGCGCTCCTCGCGGCTCCGCCGCTCGGAGCGGAGGAAACGCCTCGCTCGCTGCGCTCGCTCGGCGTACACGGGTCCCGAGCCGCGATGCTTGCTTCGGCGCTCTCGAATACCCAGGCTACAGTGTTTGCCGACGAGTTTACCGAGTGACGGACGCAGAACAAATACTATTACTGGTGGTACTCGATACGAATTGGAGAATAACCAGTAGTAAGAATAAAGTGTTTCTGACGTCCAGTTCGACGTGGTGCTTGCACATGAAACGCAGTGAGGACCGTATCCTGTCGACGCACGTCGGGAGCCTTCCCCGTCCCGAGCG
>JBEPXB010000399.1:0-3676 GCA_041642135.1 Halobacteriales archaeon
CCCGAGACGGACCGACCCCCCGGCCCGGTCGGCTGGACGACATGTCGGTCTCCCGCCGGTCGTCGCTGTCGGTCCCGGCGACGCTGACTCGATCCCCCCGAACGGGCGAGACGAACCCGAACCCCACCAACTCCGTGTACGCTCCACCGTCGGACCCCCGAGACCCGAACGCATCGAGCCCGACCGACCTCCGGCAGCTCGTCTCCGCCTTCCTGCTCGCGGCGGTGATCCCGCTGGGACTGTTCGTCGCGAGTCGGCCCCTCGTCGGGGTCGTCGGCCTCGCGGCCCTGATCGTGCTGTTCACCGGCGCGAGACGCGTCAGCGCGTCGCTCCGCCGCCTGCGGGACCGTCCGGTACAGTTCGACCTCCCGGGCGGCGTCCGGCTGCGCGTCGTCCGCCACCCGACCGAACTCACCGAACTCCCCCGGGAGTAGGCCCCTCGGCTCAGTCCGGTCCCGGCGTTCGTCCCCGGACCGGACCGACACCGAACCGACGGAGCGAAACGGTTCGACCCGCTACGGTTCGGTAATGAAGCTCCGGTTCCTGGGGGGCGTGGGCGAGGTCGGCCGGAGCGCCGTCCTCGTGAACGACTCGCTCCTCCTCGACTACGGGATGATGACCGGGAACCCCCCGTCGTTCCCGGTCGGTTCGCGCGACCTCGACCCCGAGGCCGTCGTCGTCTCGCACGGCCACCTCGACCACGCCGGAACGGTCCCCGCCCTCCTCTCCGGCGACGCCCGGCCCCCGGTCCACTGGACGCCCCCCACTTACGAACTCGCGATGACGCTGGCCCGCGACACGCTGAAACTGCATGGCGGGAGCTACAGGTGTCCGTTCACCGAGAACGACCTCAAGCGGCTCACCCAGGTCTCGACGCTCCACGGCTACGGCGAGCCCTTCGAGGCCGCCGACCACGAGATCACCTTCTATGACGCGGGACACATCCCCGGGAGCGCACACGTCCTCGTGGACGATGGCGAGACGCGACTGCTCTACACGGGCGACTTCCACACCGACAGTCAGCGGCTCGTCCCCGGGACGACCGCCCGCCCGGACGCCGACGTGGTCCTCACCGAGAGCACGTACTCCGACGTCTCCCACGAGGACCGCGCGGTTCTGGAGGAGCGGTTCGCCGAGAGCGTCCGGACGACTCTCTGGGAGGGCGGGAGCGTAGTCGTCCCCGCGTTCGCCATCGGGCGGACCCAGGAGATGCTCCTGATCTGTGAGGCGTACGACCTCCCCTGTTACGTCGACGGCATGGGAAAGCGCGTCACCCGGATGCTGCGGCAGTACCCGGAGTACGTCCGCGACCCGGAGGCGCTCCGGCGGGCCATCTCCCACGTCCGGTTCGTCACCGGCCGGGACGGACAGCGCGAGCGCATCGTCGACTCGGGGACCGTCGTTGTCACCACCAGCGGGATGCTCTCGGGGGGCCCCGCGATGACCTACATCCCCGAGATACGGTCGAACCCGGCGAACAAGATCACCCTCACCGGCTACCAGGTCGAGGGAACTCCGGGGAGAGACCTCCTCGACACCGGGAGCGCGGAGATCGACGGCCGCGTGATGCCCGTGGCCGCGCAGGTCGAGTCGTACGACTTCTCCGCCCACGCCGACCGCGAGGGGCTCCTCGGGTTCCTCGACGCCTACCGGGGTGCGGAGGTGCTTGTCAACCACGGCGACCGGTGTGCGGCGTTCGCCGGGGAACTCCGCGAGGCCGGGTTCGAGACATCGGCACCCGAACTCGACGAGACCGTCGTCGTCTGATACGGACCGTCGTGGCCCGCTACCGGTGATCGCCGATCCCGTCCGGGCGATCACCGACAGATCGCCTCGACGGTCCGTCCGAGGTCGCGGCCGGTGGTGTGGTCGGCGGTCCGGTCCCGCCGATCGCCCCCCGCTACGGTTCGAGGACGACCCGGAACCGGGCCTCGTTCGACCGCATCCGCTCGTAGGCCTCGTCGACCTCCTCGAGCGGGTAGGTCTCGACCTGCGGGGTCACGTCCCGGAGCGCGCTGAACTCGAGGGTGTCCTCCCAGTCCTTGGCGTGGCCCGAGGCCCACCCGGAGACCGACGCCCGGTTCCCGACGAGATGGCCGACGTTCACGGGGACGGGTTCGTGCGGGACGCCGACGGCGATCACCTCGCCGTTCCGACCGACCCCACCCGCGACTCCGGAGATGGCGTCGGCCGACGGCGCCGTCGCGAGGACGACCCGCGCGCCGCCCATCGAGGCGAGCGCCTCGGCGGCGTCGGTCCCGCTCGCATCGACGAAGTGATCGGCCCCGAGCGAGAGCGCCAGGTCCCGCTTGTCCGGCGAGCGCGACAGCGCGACCGTTTCGAACCCCATCGCGCGGGCGTACTGGATCCCGAGGTGGCCCAGTCCGCCGACGCCCTGGACGGCGACGAGGTCGCCCGGCCCCGCGCCGCTGTTCCGCAGCGCGTTGAACGTCGTGATACCGGCACAGAGGAGCGGCGCGGCGTCGACGTCGTCGAGTTCGTCCGGTACGCGACCCACCGCTTCGGCGGGGACCGTCGCGTACTCGGCGTAGCCGCCGTCGAAGGTGAGCCCCGTGATCTCGCCGTCTTCACAGCCCTGGAAGTCCCCGCGCCGGCACGGGTCACAGGTGAAGCAGTGGCCGCCGTGCCAACCGACGCCGACCCGGTCACCGGGCTCCCAGGCGTCGACGCGTTCGCCGACGGCGTCGACGCGACCCGCGATCTCGTGGCCCGGGACGCGCGGGTACTCGATCCCGGGGCGGGTGCCCTCCCGGACGTAGGAGTCGCTGTAGCACATCCCGCAGGCCTCGACGGCCACCCGGAGTTCCTCGGGTCCAGGTTCGGGGATCGGCCGCTCGACGAGCTCGAACGACTCGCCGCCTTCGGGAACCTCGACCGCCCGCATCGTGTCGGACGTGGACATACGGAAGCGATTCGGCCGGCCGGCGAGTAAGCGTTGTGCCGTGGTGACGAGGATCCCGGCCCCGTGGTGGAGTGACCCCGGCCCCCGTCGTCGTGTATGTCTCGTGACTACGAGAACCCATATCAACCCCGACCGTCTACAGGGGGGCGTGCCGACCGTCTACTACGTCACGGTGAACGGGAACCGGGTGGCGGGCCCCTACGAGAGCCGCAAGGAGGCGAAACGGGAGGCGGACACCCGCTCGACGAACGAGGTGAACCTCACGTACGGCGTCGAGTCGGTCAGGGAGTAGCGCGGTCGCCACGGCCGTCAGAGACGCCGGCAGGAACGGGCGACGGGCGCAGGACTTTATCACCGTCGCCCGTCGCTGGCCGTATGAGTCTCGAAGGCGAGCAGGCGCCCGATTTCACGCTCCCGAACACCGCGGGCGGGGAGACGACCCTCTCCGAGACGCTCGACACCGGCCCGAGCATCGTCCTGGTCAACCGGGGCTTCTGGTGTAGCTTCTGTGCCGAGCAGCTGTCGACGTTCGACCGCGTCGCCGAGGACCTCAAGTTCAACGAGGGGGTCGACGTCCTCCCCGTCGTGACGAGCCCGCTCGACCGGTGTACCGGGATGCGCGACCGGTTCGACCTCTCCTTCCAGCTGCTCGCGGACCCCGAGGGCGAAGCGGCCGAGCAGTACTCGGGCACCGAGCAGACCAGTCACGGGCTGACCGGCATCGCCGGCACCTACGTCGTCGATGGCGACGGC
>JBEPXB010000400.1:0-3670 GCA_041642135.1 Halobacteriales archaeon
TCCTCGTCGGAGAGCAGGTCTGCCATGTCACGGCGTTCGCTCGCGGGCCACATAAGGGTGGCCCGGGACCGGGAGTGGCCCGGTCCTGGGCGTCCGCCCGGTCCGGCGTCGACCGGGGGACGCGGTATGTCATCCGGGCGCATACGTCCGGGCGGGCATGACACCGATCACTGCCACTGGGCCCCGCTCGGGTGACGCCGAGTGGAGCTGTCCCGAGTGCGGGTCGGGACTCGCGAACTGCCAGGGCGTGCTCGCCTGCACGGACTGCGAGTGGGTCGAGCGCGACTAGACGGGTTCGAACGCGAGGAGCCGGTCGCTCCGCGTCGACGAGGTCCGGACGACCGGCCGGACCGCGTCGCCGACCTCGGGGGCGTCGTCGGCGTCGAGGACGATCCCCGTCACGCGAACCGGGCCGAACTCGGCGACGAGGGTAGCGTAGGGGGCGTCGTCCTCGAACCGCGGCGGCGGGACGTGGACGACGGTCCGGGTGAGGACCTCCCCGGACTCGGCGAGCGGGGTCTCCTCGAGTTCCGTCGACCCACAATCGGGACAGACCCGCCGCGGCGGGAGGTAGCCGTGGCCGTTCTCGCAGGCGAGGTAGAACCCTTCGTCCCCTTCGATGGCCTCCAGCAGGTCGTCGTAGCCGTCGTCGCGGTACTCTCGACTCATTCGGCCACCTCCAGGACGTGGACGACGGCGCTCGCGACCGTCCCGCCGGCGTTGTGGGTCACGCCGACGCCGCCCTCGGAAACGGCGTCGCTGTTCGGGTGGTCCCCGCGGAGCAGTCGGGTCGCCTCCACGACCTGCGAGGCGCCCGTCGCACCCACCGGGTGGCCCTTCGCCTTCAGCCCGCCGGAGAGATTTATCGGCAGTCGGCCGTCGCGGGTCGTCTCGCCGTCCCGGGCGGCGCCGACGCCCTCGCCGGCCCCGTAGAAGCCGAGTTCCTCGATGGCGAGCACCTCCGCGATGGTGAAACAGTCGTGGACCTCCGCGAAGTCGACGTCCTCGGGGCCGATACCGGCCTCGGCGTAGGCCTCTGCTGCGGCGTCGGCGGTCGCCGGTGCCCGGGCCATGTCCGTGCGGTCCTGGAGTGCGAGGCTGTCCCCGCCCTGGCCGCTCCCCGTCACGGCAACGGGGGCGTTCACGCCGTGTTCCTCCGCGTACGTCCCCGAGACGAGGACGAGCGCCGCCGCGCCATCGGTGATGGGACAGGAGTCGAACAGGCCGAGCGGTTCGGCGATGGTCGGCGCGTCGAGCGCCTCCTCGACGGTCACTTCGCGTCGGAACTGGGCGTACTCGTTCTCGAGGGCGTTCTCGTGGTTCTTCACCGCGATATGGGCGAGGTCCTCGCGCGTGCCCCCGAAGCGCTCGAAGTACGCGCGGGCCATCAGCGCGTACGCGCCGGGGAACGTGACGCCGGCCCGGACCTCGTAGAGGTCGTCCGCCGCCATCGCCAGCCCCTCGGTCGCGCCCGCGGTGCCGACGTTGTGCATCCGCTCGGCGCCCCCCACGAGGAGGACGTCGGCCTCGCCGCTCCGGACTCGCTTGACGGCCTCGCGGACGGCGACGCCCGCCGACGCACACGCGCTCTCGTAGCGCGTCGCCGGCACCCGCAGGCCCGCGGCCTCGGCCATCAGCGGCCCCTGGTGGCCCTGTGCCTCCGTCACCTCGCCCATGAAGTTCCCGTAGAGCAGTGCCTCGACGTCCGCTCGGGGGACGTCGGCCTCCCCGAGGGCGGCCGCCGCCGCCTCCCCGAAGAGGTCCCGTCCGGTCCGGTCGGGGTGTGCGCCGAAGTGCGTCAGCCCGACCCCGGCGACCCGTACCTGGTCCATACGGTCCGACGGTGGCCGGCGAATAAAAGCCTGCTCGAATCCACGGCCCGCGTGCAGGACCGCCGACCGACCCTCGGCTGGACCGTCCGACCGCCCGCGCCGCGGCCGAACTCGGATACATTCGCGCGTACCGATGTACCGACGATCACCCGGACGGGGTCGGTTAGCGCCGGTAAAGGACTACGCACGACCGTAGAGACACTCGCGGGGAACCGCAGCCGCTATACGCCGTCCGCCCGGAGTTCCCTGGGATGACCGCGGACACCGCGGACGCCGACGCGGAGGGCGGCCCCGGCCCCGGCGGCCAGGACGTCTCCCGGCGGGAAGCGTGGCTGATGGCCGCCCGGCCACAGACCCTCCCGGCCGGCGCGTCCCCCGTAATCGTCGGGACGGGGCTGGCCGTCCACGAGGGTGTGTTCGCTCCCCTGCCCGCGCTGTTCGCCCTCCTCGGGGCGCTGCTCATCCAGGTGGGGACGAACTTCGCCAACGACTACTACGACGCCGTGAAGGGCGCCGACACCGAGGACCGCGAGGGGTTCACCCGCGTCACAGCCGGGGGGCTCGTCCCCGCCGAGTCGGTCAGGCGCGCGATGTACCTCACCTACGCCGTCGCCGTCCTCCTCGGGGTCTATCTGGTCTACGTCGGCGGGCTCCCCATCGTCGTGGTCGGGCTCTCCGGCATCGCCGCGGGGGTCCTCTACACCGGCGGGCCGTACCCGTACGGCTACCGCGGGCTCGGCGACCTCTTCGTCTTCGTCTACTTCGGCCTCGTCGCCGTGGTCGGAACCTACTACGTCCAGGCGGTCGCCGCGGCTCCTGTGGGCCCGTTCCCACTCTCGATACCCGCCGGTACCGTGCCGCTCGCGGCCGTCGTCGCGTCGCTCCCCGCGGCCGGTCTCTCGACGGCCATCCTCGTCGTCAACAACGTCCGCGACCGGGAGACCGATCGACGAGCCGGCAAGCGCACCCTCGCCGTGATGCTCGGCTACCGTTTCTCGAGGGTGGAGTTCGCCCTCGCCGTCGGGATGGCCTACGTCGTCCCGGTCGTGTTCTACGCGACGGGGTTCGGCCCGTTCGTCCTCCTCCCGCTGCTGACCGCCCCGCTCGCGGTGCGGGTCGGCCGGACGGTGTTCGCCCGGACCGACGGCGCGGCGCTGAACCCCGCGCTCGAGACGACCGGCAAACTGCTCGCGGCCCACTCGGTCCTGTTCGCCGTCGGGCTCGCGCTCCCCCGGTTCGTATGAGAGTCGAGCCGTTCTCGCTGTCGCTCTCGCGGCCGCTCTCGACAGCGCGCGGGGAGATGGCCGAGCGAGAGGGCTTCCTCGTCCGGGTCGAACACGACGGCGAGACGGGTCTCGGGGAGGCGACGCCGCTCCCGGGGTGGACGGAGTCGCTCGCGGAGTGCCGCGCGGCGCTGGAGGCGGTCGACGACGACGCCCCCGCGCTCGCGCTCGCCGGAACGGACGGGACGCCCGCGGCCCGACACGGCCTCGAACTGGCGCTGTTCGACGCCGCGGCCCGCGCGCGCGACGAACCGCTCTACCGGTATCTGGGCGGCGAGACGACCGTCGGAGGCGTGCCCGTGAACGCCACCGTGGGCGACGGTCAGTCCGGGGAGACCGCGCGCGAGGCCCGCGAGGCCGTCGATCTCGGCTACCCCGCCGTGAAGGTGAAGGTCGGCGCGCGGCCGCTCGAGGCGGACCTCGACCGGCTGGGGGCGGTCCGCGAAGCCTGTCCGGGAGTCGAACTCCGCGCCGACGCCAACGGGGCGTGGGACCGCGAGACCGCGCGGCGGGCGCTCGCCGGCCTCGCGCGGCTCGACGTCGCGTACGTCGAAC
>JBEPXB010000401.1:0-3659 GCA_041642135.1 Halobacteriales archaeon
CTGCGCGAGCAGGTGGATGTTCGCCGTGAACGACACGAGCCCCGCCCCCTCGACGACCGGGTCGAGCACCCCGGCGAGCCGCGTGAACGCGAACTGGAGGACGATCACGGTCACCGCGAGCGGCGCTACGAGGATGAGTCCGGCCACGAAACTGTTCCGCAACTCCGTCCCGATGTCCATGCCCTCCGGAAGGCGAGCAGAGGGATATACTGTGTGCCGGGAACGCGACCGGCCGTTACCGGTCGGTGAGTGAAACGAACCAACGTTTATCATTACTTTCCGCCAACCGACACCGAACGTTGACAGGCGAACGGAACGAGCGGTCGCGACCGGGTACCGTCCTCGCGGCCGCTCGACCGGGGGACCTCGCCCCCGTCGTCGCTGACATGACCCCCGGCGACGACGAGTGGCGGCTGTTCGTCGCCGGACACACCTTCCCGGCAGACACGTACGTCGCCCGGATCCGGGAGTCGTTCGGCGACCTCCCGTCGGCGCTCGACGTGGTCGAGATCGGCGACGACGAACCGACGGTCGGGCCGGACTCGCTCCCGCCGGAGGTGACCGTCCGGGCGGCGGAACCGGCCGACCTCACCGCGGTCGCCGTCCACGCGAACGAGTTCCTCACTCGTGCTCGTGACACCGGCGACCGGGTCTTCGTCTGGTACGACTCGATCACCGGCGCGCTCGACCACGCCGGCCGATCGGCGGTGTTCCGCTCGCTCCACCGGCTCGGCGTCCGGACCTGGGGGGTCGGCGGGACGGGCTACTACTGGCTCTCGCCGGACGACCACGACGACCGGACGCGGGCCGTGTTCGGCTCGCTGTTCGACGCGGTCGTCCCGCCCGGGCACGTCCCCGGATAGTTCGGTTCGCCCGCCGACTTCCCTCGCCGGTTCCCGTTCTCTCCGCACCCCGCCGTCGCTCGATCGGGTCGACCACGTCGAACGCGGTCCCGTCCTCCACGGAGCGGATCTCGATCGTCATCGCTTCGGCTCCATCACCGTCGTTTCACCGTCCCGGCACATGGCCGGCGGGTGTCGTTAGCGTTTCACGGGAACCTCCACCCCCGGCAGGGAAAGCCCGCGATCGCCGCGCGCTGCCATCGACTGCCTTAGGGACCGCGGCTGCCGCCGATCGGGCCAGCGGGGATGCCGCCACCCGCGAGGTCCATCGTGACGCCGAACGCGGTCAGCGCGAGCGTGAGCGCGAACAGCAGCGCGATGGTCGTGGCCTTCGGGTTCTCGACGGCCGTCCGCCACAGCAGGTCTTTCCCCACCATTGCGGCCTCTCGTATCCGCTATCAGATATTAAACTGACAACTGGGTTCGCCGTTCGAACCGGCCGGAGGATTGAAGTACGCCCGACGGCGTCGCCAGTCTCGGTCGGAAACCGGTGGACGGCGATCGGATCGTCAGGCTCCGTCGTACGTGACGCCGGTCGCCTCGGAGGTCACCTCGGCGAGGTGGTCGTTGAACGCCTCGACGAACGCGGGGAACGATCCGACGAGTTCGCGGGTGTCCGGGACCGACGGCGGGCCGTACTGCGAGAGGAGGTAGGTCCCGCCGTCGCCGCCGATCCGGAGGTACGACGCGCGGTCGCCCTCCCACTTCAGCTCCCAGCGGGTCCCCTCGACCCGCGCCGCGAAGGTGCCGTACTCGGTCCCTTCGTAGCGGTGGAGTTCGCCGGCCATCGCGTCGGCCGTCTCGCGGACCGCCGAGAGCACCCGGTCGCGCTCGGCCGCGGCCTCGGCCGTCGAGGCCACCGCCGGGAACTCCGTGGGAACGTCATCGAGCACGCCCGCGAGCGAGTCGACGTACTCGTCGAAGGCCTCGACGAACGCCCCGTAGTCGGCCATCGCCGTCGCCAGCGCCTCCGGCTCGGGGTCCCGCTTCGTCGAGACGACGTACGTCTCGGTCCCTCGGCCCTCGAACAGGAGGAACTCCAGGTCGCCGGCCTCGTACTTCACCGTCCACTGCCCGGCGTCGGTCCGGAACGTCTCCCGGCCGTAGTCCCCGCCGTCGAGGACGGCGAGTTCGCGGGCGATCCGTCCCGCGTGGTCCCTGACCGCGTCGAGGACCTCCTCGCGCCGCTCGGTCACCGCCTCGGCGTCGGCCACGTCGAGCCCGATATCCATCACCGGATCGAGGTAGGGAGCGGGGATAACCCCTCCGTCCACGGGTTCGCGGGCCGGCTCCACACGCCGACACGATGTCCCGCACTCGATGGACACCGAGCGGTGACGAGGTGTCCCGAGTGCGGGAGAAGTGGGCCGGCGCAGAGTTTGAACACGGTCGGACGTGCTCGCTCGCGCTGTGCGCGCCCTCCCTGCTCAAATCTGCGTGTTTCCCACTCAGCCGCTCACGAGTGACGAGCACACGCTTCGCGGTGCTCGCCGTGTTGTTCGCGGGCAGAAGTGGGCCGGCGCAGATTTGAACTGCGGTTACGGCCACCCGAAGGCCGAAGGATACCAAGCTACCCCACCGGCCCGCATACCTCACGAGGCTCCTGGGCCGTTTAATGGTTGCGGAACGCCCGCTACCCCGTACAGGACGCGACGACCTCGTCCGCCGACGCCTCGCGTGGTGCCGGCTCCCGGTACTCCCGGAACGCCACGTCGACGCGCTCGGCCTCCTCGTCGACCGTCACGCCGAGCGGCGAGTCCGACCCGTTCAGTCCGGTCGCACAGAGCCCGGTCCGGAGCGGGTCCGCGGTGCCGTCACCGAGCGCCGGCGAGGAGAGCGACCCCGAGGCGTTCCCGGTCCCCAGCCCTTCGAGGCCGACGGTCGTCTCCCCGTTGCGCGCCCGCGCGGAAACGCTATCGTTCGTCATCCGGACCCAGGCGTCTCGTTCGTCATCCGGACCCAGGCGTCCCCGCCGAACCCGACGACGGTGACCGCGCCGTCCTCGACCGTCCGCGTCACGTTCTCGGCCGTCGACGCCGTCGCGTCGGACGCGACGGTCCCGGCGACGGCCACTCCGGACGTTCCAAGTGCGACCGCCCACAGCAGTATCCCTACCACCACCACCCCCCGGTTCATACGTCGATATCGTCGACAGATTCATATAGTGCTTCTGGCTCCGCGACCGGGAACGCCCCCACGGCTCGCTCGTCGTGATCGTAGGCTCAACTCGGGATTTCAGTCACCACAAGTGACAAGTTCTGCGGGCGATGACTGCCGGACGATGCCTCCGACCGACACGACCCTGGATGCCGCCGCGACGGCGGTTCGCACCACCCTCTCGGGACTGTTCGCGTGGTTCGGACGCCTGTTCGCGCGGACGCGGTCGCTCGTCCTCGCCGTCGCCGTCGCGATCCGTGATGTCCTCGCCGGTCCGGTCCGTCGGGCCCTGGTCGGTCCCGTTCGGACGGGTCTACTCGGACGCCGTCCCGAGGTGTCGCTCGCACGCTCCTCGACGGGGTCGGTCGGCCCGGCGCTCCGGGGCACACCTGACAGGTCCGTTCTCCTTCACCGCCCGCCTCGACCGACCACGGGTCGGACTGACCGACGGGGATGCTCCGCCTGCCTGGCCGGGGAGGCTCACGCGGTCCTTGCGAAGTCGCCCGACCACCCGCGGGTCGGCGCTCAGTACCGCGTGAATCCCTCGGTGTCGAGCCAGTTGTGCGCCACGGTGATCGCCTGGTCGGCGTGGAGCCGTTC
>JBEPXB010000402.1:0-3655 GCA_041642135.1 Halobacteriales archaeon
CCCGTTAGACGTCCCCGCAGGGAACGCACCCGGAAGCGGAGCCCGAACCGTCCCTCGACCGCGGGATCCGGGCGCTCATACGGTCGTGCGTAATTCTTTGCCGCCTCACAGCCCCTCGTTCCATCCCACCGGTCTCGAGACACCGATCGTCCTAAAGATCGCTGAAAATGGTTACGCACGACCGTATCAGTCGGCGAGCCAGGCCTCGAGCCGGTCGAACGCCTCGTCGATCCGCCCCATCGAGTTCGCGTACGCGATGCGGACCCGGCCCTCGCCGGCGGGTCCGAACACGCTCCCGGGGACGAGCGCGACGCCGGCCTCCCGGAGCAGCGAGAAGGCGAACTCGCGTTCGTCGGTCCACCCTTCGGGAAGCGTCGGGAGGACGTAGAACGCGCCCCGGGGCTCCGGACACGTCATCCCGGGGACCCGTTCGAGCCGTTCGAGCACGCGGTGGCGGCGCTCGGCGAACGCCTCGACCATCGGCTCGTGGAGCGATCCCTCGAGCGCGCGGACCCCCGCGTACTGGGAGATGGACGGGGCGCAGGTGGTGGTGTACTGCCGGATGCGGACGATCGCGTCGACGAGGCGTGCGGGCGCACCGAGGTATCCGAGCCGCCAGCCGGTCATCGAGTAGGCCTTCGAGAAGCCGTTGACCGTGACCGTCCGGTCGAACATCCCGTCCAGCGCCGCGAGCGAGCGGTGTTCCCGGTCGTCGTAGACGAGCTTCTCGTAGATCTCGTCGGAGAGCACCGTCAGATCGTGCTCGACGGCGAGGTCCCGGATCGCGGTCGCGTGGTCGGCGTCGAGCACCCCACCGGTCGGGTTGTGCGGCGAGTTGACGATCAGGAGGTCCGTGTCCGCCGAGACCGCGTCGGCGATCGATCCGGGGTCGGGCTGGAACCCCGTCTCCGGGTCGAGGTCGTAGTAGACGGGGACGCCACCCGCCGAACGGATGGGCGTCTCGTACGTCCAGCAGGGGTCGGGGATCAGCACCTCGCCGCCGGGGTCGACCAGCGAGAGGGTCGTCACGAACACCGCCTCGGTCGCCCCCGTCGTCACGATGAGTTCCCCGTCGGGGTCGTACTCGATCCCGTTCTCCGTCGCGAACTTCTCCGCGATGCGCTCGCGGAGCGGCTCGATCCCGTAGTTCGACGTGTAGTGGACCTTCCCGTCCTCGATGGCCCGGACGCCGGCCCGCTTGATGGGCTCGGGCGTGTCGAAGTCCGGGCGACCGATCTCGAGGTGGACGACGTCCCTGCCGTCGGCCTCGAGGCGTAGACACTCCTCGGATATCTCGCGGATCCCCGAGAACGGGATCTGCTCCAGTCGTGCGGCGGGCATGGTGCCGCGTCCCGCGGCGGGCTGATAAAACGCCGGGGGAGCCGCTCGGCCTGGGGGACGGGCACGGGGCCCGGCAGTGCGACCGTGAAGTCCCCGTTTCGACGGGACGGTCGGGGCCCGACGCGACGCCGTGCGTCACCCGTTCGCCACCGCGTCGCCACGACGCAGGGCTTAACCCGCTCGTACCCCAATCCCGCGGTATGACCGACGACGAGAACCCCGACCGCCGCCCGCACGAGTTCTCCGGCGGCGAGGGGTTCGACGACCCGTACGAGGGGTTCGACCTCGACCCACCGGAGCTCTCGGTGGACCCGGGGATGGTCGATCCGGTCGACTCCCGTGTCGTCGCGGACACGCTCGACGACCGCCAGATCCCGAAGGAGCAGGTCGACGCCGAGGACCTGCTGGAGGTCGGCCTCGGGTACATGCAGATAAACCGCCACGAACAGGCCGCCGACGCGTTCGAGCGGGTCGCCCGGTTCGCCGACGACCCCCTGGTCGAACAGGAGGCCCGGGTGAACAAGGGCGCCGCACACAACGAGTTGGGGGAGTGGGACGCCGCCATCGGGGCGTTCCAGGAGGCGCTCCGGATCGACGACCGTTCCGAGCACGCCGCCAGCGCCGAGACGAACCTCGCGTACGCGCTCTGGGAGGCCGGGCGCACCGAACAGGCGCTCGAACACGCCGAGCGCGCGGTCGAACTCGACCAGCGGTTCCCCCAGGGCTGGTACAATCGCGGGTTCTTCCTCCTCGAGCGCGGACTCGCCGAGGACGCCCTGAACTGCTTCGACAACGCGATCCGCCTCGGCTACCGGAACGCGGAGGTGCTCGACGAGAAGGCCCGCTGTCTGGAGGAGCTCGGCGAGTACGACCGCGCCGAGGAGGTCGCCGAGGAGGCCGAGGAGATGAGGCGCGAGGCCGAAGAGGAGTTCGTGCGCGAACGCGGCGGCTGAGATGACCGTCCTCCTCACCGAACGGGAGACGCCCGAGGGTCTGCTCGTCACGGTCTGTGACGCGGACGTCGTCGGCGAGACGTTCGAGGACGGGTCGGTGTCGCTCACCGTCGAGGCCGCCTTCTACGCCGAGGACGCGCGCGAGGCCGACGCCGAGGCCGTCGTCGACAGCCTCGCCCGGGCGATGACGGCCAACCTCGTCGGCGTCCGCTCGGTGGAGATCGCCGTCGAGCACGGCTTCGTCGACGAGGGGAACGTCCTCGATCTCGATGGAACCCGCCACGCGCAGTACCTCCGGCTGTGACGCCCGACCGGCCTCCGTACCACCCTCCGGTTTTAGGCCGACCGAAGGAGTGACTTACCTCCGGGCCCTGCATACCGTCAATGGGAACCAAGGAGATCGAACCGCTCGACGTGGCGTCCATCCGCGAGGACTTCCCGGTCCTCGACCGGGAGGTCAACGGCCGGCCGCTCGTCTATCTCGACAACGCGGCCACCTCGCAGACTCCCGAGCGGGTCATCGATGCGATCAGCCACTACTACCGGCACTACAACGCGAACGTCCACCGGGGCATCCATCAGCTGAGCCAGGAGGCCTCGATCGCCTACGAGGAGGCCCACGACCGCGTCGCCGAGTTCCTCGGCGCCAAGGGCCGGAAGGAGATCGTCTTCACGAAGAACACCACCGAGGCGATGAACCTCGTCGCGTACGCGTGGGGGCTGAACGAGCTCGGCCCCGGCGACGAGGTGGTGCTGACGGAGATGGAGCACCACTCCTCGCTGGTGACCTGGCAGCAGATCGGCAAGAAGACCGGCGCCGAGGTGAAGTACGTCCCCATCGACGAGCAGGGGTACCTCGACATGGAGGCCGCCCGGGAGCTGATCACCGACGACACCGAACTGGTGTCGTTCGTCCACGTCTCGAACTCGCTGGGGACGGTCGTGCCCGCCCGGGAGCTGACCGAGATCGCCCACGACCACGGCGCGCTCGCGTTCGTCGACGCGGCCCAGTCGGTGCCGAACCGGGCGGTCGACGTCGGGGAGATCGGCTGTGACTTCCTCGCCTTCTCCGGGCACAAGATGTGCGGTCCGACCGGCAGCGGCGCGCTCTACGGCCGCCGGGAGCTCCTCGAGGCGATGGAGCCGTACCTCTACGGCGGCGAGATGATCCTCCGGGTCACCTACGAGGACGCCACCTGGAACGAACTGCCGTGGAAGTTCGAGGCCGGCACGCCCAGCATCGCGCAGGGCATCGGCCTCGCCGAGGCCGTCGACTACCTCGAGGACGTCGGCATGGAGCGAGTCCAGCGCCACGAGGAGGCCCTCGCCGAGTACGCCTACGACCGGCTCACCGAGCAGGA
>JBEPXB010000403.1:0-3654 GCA_041642135.1 Halobacteriales archaeon
CAACGGGAAGTTCGGCCGCCGGTTCAAGCGTATCGCCGACCGTCACGCTCGCGCGAAGCCGGTCGAGGTCGACTGGGGCGAGTCGTTCGACATGGAGGAGGTCGCGGCGGCGATCACCGACGACACCGACGTCGTCACGATGGTCCACAACGAGACGAGCACCGGATTACTGAACCCCGTTTCGGGCGTGGGCCGGATCGCCCGCGAGCACGACGCGGCGTTCGTCGTCGACGGCGTCACCTCCATCGGCGGCGACGTCTTCTGCATCGACGACTGGAACGTCGACGTCGCGATCACCGACGCACAGAAGGCGCTCGCGGCGCCGCCGGGCACGAGCGCCATGTACGTGACCGACCGGGCTGCCGAGCGGTTCGACGGCGAGGGCGCGCCGTTCTACGAGGACCTCGACTGGCACCTCCGGAAGGCCGAGGGGCACCAGACGCCCTTCACCAGTGCGGTGCCGCTGTTCCGCGGGCTCGCGGTCGCCGTCGAGCAGATCCGCGAGGAGGGGATGCCCGCCCGGATCGACCGGCACCACCGCCAGTCGCGGGCGTTCCGCGACGGGTTCGACGCGCTCGGCCTGGAGGCGTTCCCCGATCCTCGAGGAGCGACGGTGAAGTCGAACACGCTCACGGCCATCGAACTCCCCGACGTGGTGAAGGAGGACCCGGACGCGTTCTTCGGTGCCGTCAAGGAGCGCAACGTCTCCATCTCGGGCGGGCAGGCCCACCTCGGCGGTCGGATCTTCCGCGTCTCGAACATGGGGAACCTCACGCCCGAGCAGGTGGTCCGCGGGGTCAGCACTATCGGCGAGGCCATGAACGACGCCGGCTTCGAGTGCGAGGTCGAGGCGGGCGTCGAGGCGGCCCGCTCGCAGTTGGAGTAGGGCCGCTAGACAGCGTCCGGAACGGAGCGACGGGAACTACGCCAGTCCCTTGAGGAGCGTCCCGACGACGAACGCGACCGTCGCGGCGGCCATCCCGACGACGAACATCTCGCCGCCGTTGACGAGCCATCGCCGGTCGGTCACGAGGCTCCGGCTCGCACCCACACCGAAGAACGCCAGTCCGGTGAACAGGATCGAGAACCGGAACGCGGGGGCGAGGCCGAACAGGTACGGGAGCAGCGGCGCCCATCCCGCCACGACGAAGCCGGCGAACGTGACGAACGCGGTCCGCCGCGGGGACTTGCCGTCGGCCGGCGGTGGCGACGGCCCGCCGCCCTTCCGGGCCGACCGCTGGTAGTCCATCTCCGAGCGCCGACTGAGGTAGTTGCTCATCCCCATCGAGAACCCGTCGGCGAAGAGGTTGGCCGCCCCGAGGACCAGAACGATGGAGGGGTTGAGTGCCGCGCCGGCGACGCCCGCGACGACGGCGAACGTCGTCACGATGCCGTCGTTCGCCCCGTAGATGACCTCCGCGAGGTACTTGCCCGAGTCGTCGACGTCGTCACCCAGGAGACGTTCGATCATCGTCGGACGGTGTGCGACCGTCGACATAACTCCTCCCGAACGGCGCTGTGGGGGGATGGAGTCGTCGACGGAGTTACGTATCGGCTCGACTCACGGGCCGACATGACCGAGCACGTCCTCGTTCCGTTCGACGGGTCGCCGCTCTCGCGCCGGGCGCTCGAGCGTGCGGTCACGAAACAGCCGGATGCGCGGGTGACCGTCCTCCACGTCGTCGACCCGGTCGGGGTGATCTACGAGGCCGAGACGGCGGGGGTGTCGGACGCGAAGCGGTGGGTCGACCGGGCGCGGGCGGACGCGGAGGACCTCCTCGCGGAGGCGGAGGAACTCGCCACCGAACTCGACCCGGACAGCGAGGTGGAGACGGCCGTCGAGGTCGGCTCGCCGGCCCGGGCGATACTGGACTACGTCGACGAACACGACGTCGACCACGTGGTGATGGGGAGCCACGGCCGGTCGGGCGTCCCGCGGCTCGTGTTCGGGAGCGTCGCCGAACGGGTGATGCGCCAGTCGCCCGTTCCCGTCACCATCGTCCGGTGACGACGGCCCCGGGGGAACCGCTCTCAGAGCCCTTCCCGCTCCCTGAGGCTCTGTCGCCGGACCTTCCCGGTCGTGGTCCGCGGCAGTTCCTCCACGAACTCGAGTTCCCGCGGGTACTCGTACTTCGCCAGCCGTTCCTTGACGTGGTTCTGTAGCTCCTCGCGTAGCGCCTCGTCGGGCTCGTGGACCTCGCCCGGGACGACGAACGCCTTCGCCACCTCGCCGCGCTCCTCGTGCGGGACGCCGATGACGCCCGCGACGGCGACCGCCTCGTGCTCCGCGAGGGACTCCTCGATCTCGTCCGGGCCGACGCGGTAGCCGGAGGTGATGATGACGTCGTCCTTCCGACTGTGGAAGGAGAGGTAGCCGTCCGCCCGGCGCGTCCCGAGGTCGCCGGTGCGGTGCCAGCCGCCGTCGCGCACCGTCGCGGTCTTCTCCGGGGCGTTCCAGTACTCGAGGAACGTCGTTGGGGTGTCCTCGTACCGGAGCGCGATCTCCCCGACCTCCCCATCCGGGACCCGCTCGGGCTCCTCGGGGTCGATGACGGCCACCTCCGAGCCGGGGGCCGCTTTGCCCATGTGACCCGGTTCGTGCTCGACGCCGAGCGCCTCGCAGTCCCCGACGAATATGCCTGCCTCGGTCTGGCCGTACCCCTCGTGGACGGCGACGTCCCCGACGACGTCCTCGAACCACTCGACGACGCTCTGGCCGAGCGCCTCGCCGCCCTCGAAGGCGATCCGGAGGCTCGAAAGGTCGAAGCGCTCCCCCACCTCCGGAACCTGCATCACCGCTCGGTACGCGGTCGTCGGGGCGGCGACGCTGGTCACGTCGTACCGCTCGACCAGTTCGAGCGTCCGCTCGGGTTCGAACCCCGGGTCCGCGTCCCCGACGATCGGGGTACCGTAGTACAGCCCGCCCAGCAAGTAGCCGTACAACGGTCCGGCCCAGGACCACTCGCCCGGCGTGTACAACACGTCGTCGGCCCGGAGATCCATGTTCCGCAGGGTCGTGACGTGATGCGGGAGGACCCCGAGGAGGCTCCGGTGGGCGTGGACCGCCCCCTTCGGCGGGCCGGTCGTCCCGCTCGTGTAGAGGAGCAGCGCCGGGTCGTCGGCGTCGGTCTCGCGGGTCTGGAACGCCTCGGACTCGCTCTCGATAGCCGCGTGGAACCCCGCCTCGTCACTCCGCGGCTCGCTATCCACGGTCAGGACGGTGTCGAGGTCCTCGCAGTCCGCGCGGACCTCGCGCAGCGCCTCCAGCGCCACCGCGTCGGCGACGAACGCGCTCGCGCCGCTGTCCCGGAGCCGGTAGCCGAGCCCCTCGGGGCCGAACAGCAGACTCAGCGGGACCGTCACCGCCCCCAGTTTCCATACCGCGAGGTGGGTGGCGACGAACTCGACCTTCTGTGCGCCGCTGACGCCGACGCGGTCGCCGCGTCCGATCCCCCGTTCATGCAAGTGGTTCGCCAGCCGGTCCGCCATCGACCGCAGGTCGCCGAACGTGTACTCGCGCTCTCCCCCCGACTCGACGGCGTGTATCGCGACGCGGTCCGGATCGGCCTCGGCCCACCGGTCACAGCAGTACGTGGCGGCGTTGAGCCGCTCGGGTACCTCCCAGTCGAAGGCGTCGTACAGTTCCTCGTAGCC
>JBEPXB010000404.1:0-3652 GCA_041642135.1 Halobacteriales archaeon
GCGGCCGCCGTGGTCGTGTATCGCGTCGGTGAGCGCCCGCATCGACGCGACCCGGTCGGGGTCGTCGAACCCGGTCATCCCGGGGGCGGCCCGGCCCTCCCGACCCCGGACGGGTGTCGCGCCCTGTATGACGAGGCCGACGCCGCTCGCCGCGGCGGGTTCCAGTTCGTCGACGAGGCGGTCGGCGGCGTCCGGTCCCTCCCCGGCGTGTTCGAGCAGCGGGGCACGGTAGAGCCGGTTCCGGATGGTGAGCCCGCCGATGTCGACCGGCGAATCGAGGGTAACTGGCACGTTCCTACCGGGGGTTGGACCCGGGACACTTGAACGCGACGGGGTCCATACGGAGGGTTGTAGTCTTTTACCGGCGAGCGCCGACCCAGTCCGAGCGCTCGCCAGTAAATCGTTACAACCCTCCGTATCACGCCGGGCGTTCCTCGCCGATCCGCACCGGGTCGCCGACCGCCACCTCGCTCCCGACCGTCCCGCGGGGGACGCGCGTGTTCACCATCAGCCGGAAGTGGTGGTCGGACCAGGCGTCGGCGGATCCGGTGGCGTCGGCGGGCACACGCGAACGTCGTTCCCCGCGAGCAAGAACCGTCGGGTCGGCGCGCGTGGCCTCGGCCTCCTCGTCGGAACTCAGCGGCCCCGGCGGAGCTCCTCGACCAGCTGCTGGATGAGTTCCCCCTGGTGTTCGAGCCGGTCGTTCTGCCGCTCGACGGCCGCCGTTAGCTCCTCCAGCCGCTCGGCAACTTCCGGCGGGACCTCGCCTCCGCTCGCCGCCGGGGCGGCGGCCCCGGACCCGTCGGTCGTCGCGTCCGTCGCGTCCGTCGCGTTCGCCGTTTCGGCGGCGTCTGCGGCCTCCGTCGCTCCCGCCGTCCCGCTACTCACCGGGTCCAGGATGGTCCCGCTCCCGTGCTCGTTCTTCCCGAACGGGTCGCTCCCGCTCCCGGCGGGATCCTCGCGTCCGTCGTCGGTCGCCGCCGCGTCCGCACCGGGGCGGGCCCCGTCGGCTCCGTCCGGCTCCTCGTCCTCCTCGCCGAGCAGTTTCGTGAACCCGCTCTCCTCGAGCACGTCGTCCTCTCCGCCCTCGCCTTCCTCCTCGTCCTCGTCGACGGCGATGGTCGCCTCCAGCTCCGCGAGCGAGGAGACGCCGTAGAACTCGAAGACCGCCTCCTGGATCGTCCGCCGGACGGTGCCGGCGTGCTCGTTGGGAACCTTCACCCGCTGTGGGTAGCCGTCGATCTCGAGGGAGATTTCGGTGGCGACCGACCCCTCCTCGAAGGCGAGCCCGGTGAGGTCGGCGTACGGGGCGACCTCGAACTCCTCGTCCCAGACGGCGCCGCCGACGTGTTTGACCACCCGCTCGTCGGCGACGACCAGCGTGAGTTCGCTGAACCGGTACGCCCCCCTGACCGCCTCGTCCGACCCGACGACATCCGCGGTCCGGAGGACCCCGGTCAGCACCGGAACGAGCACCTCGTGGGTGCTCCCCGACGGGACGGTGAAGTCCTTCACGCCGTCGACGTACGTCAGCCGGAACGTCGACTTGCGCCGACCGCTCCGGAGTTCGACCCGCTCGATATCGTGGGGGTACGCGGAGACCGATTCGTCGCTGAGCAGTCCCTCGGCGCGGTAGACGAGCGTCCGGGTCGGGGTGACGAGCACCGCGTCGCCGCCCCCGAGGGCGACCTGGGCGACGACGCGCTCGCCCTCGAGGCGCGACCGCACGAGCTCCGGGTGCTCCATGCACACACGCTGACCCCGCCCGCCAATAAAACCGAAGGTGAACACGTCTCTCGTCATCCGCCCGTCAGCCGCCGGTCTGCCGCCGCTCCGTCGTCGTTCGGTCCTCGCCGGTCGCCGCCCCGTCGGCGGCGGCTCTCCCCACCCGCTCTCCCCCACCGTCTCGGCGCATATGAGAGGGTTTAAGACCGCGACCGGGGTACGATGAGGTGCGCCCGGGTGGCTTAGTTGGACATAGCGCCGCACTCATAGGGTTCAGAGACACGGCGTCCACCGCGACCCCCGAGGCTCGCCACGCCTCGAACCTGGGTCATGCGGAGATCGCGGGTTCGGAGCCCGCCCCGGGCATACCACGAGGGGTTCGACACCCCTCCCGACACCAGCACACACCAGAGACGTCTCTCGTGTACCTCGGAGTCTCGTGTACTTCGGAGGATCGTACCCGGCTGCGACCTCGACAACCGTGTGTCGCGCGAACGTGGTCCCCTGTCATGGACGGCCTCCGCGTCCCGCCGGAACCCCTACCGTCGAGCGAAACGATAGAAACCTACTCTACACTCGACGCCATACGTGCGCCCGAATGGTATTCTGTGACCGTTGCGGGGGCGACATCGACGTCGAGGCCAGTTACGTACACCTCACGCACCACCACACCCACATGGAGTTCGACAGCCGGTTCTGCTCGCCCGACTGCGCCGTCGCCTACCTCGAGGACGGCCTCGTCGAGGAGGCCTGAGTACGTCGACGCGAGTTCTCGCCGTACGCCGACTCCTCGAGTTCCGACGCTCGCGCCACCACGTCGGCGGTCTGTCTGGTCGCCCTTCCCTCCCTCGCCCCGCACGGTCAGGGGAACGCGATCCGTGCGACCGACGGGTCGATCACCGCCCGACCCCCAACCGGAACCGGGACGACCGGGTGCGTGTGCCCGACATCGAAGTCCAGCACCACCGGGGCGTCGGGGTTGTACTCGCCGATCACGTCCACCACGGTCTCGCGCTGGCGCTCGCGGTACTCGACCCGAGCCTCCGATCCGGGGTCCGAGAACGGGCCGCGGGCCTTCGCCCGCCCGACGAGGACGGCACCGACCCTGCCGAGGACGCCCCGCTCGCCCAGTCCGAGCAGGGTCCGGCGGACCTCGCCCTCGCCCGGCCGTTCCTCGCTCGTCTCTAGCAGGAGCACCGCGTCGTCGAGCGCGTCGAGCGGTGGCACCGTCCGGTCCGCGGCGAGCACGGTGTCGAGCACCTCGAGACAGCCGCCCCACACCCGGCCTTCGACGCGCCCACTTCCGCCGCGCCACGTCCATCCGGGGTTCGGCTCCCGCTCCAGCCGTTCCTCCAGCGTCTCCGGGTCGTTCCACTCCGCGTCGTCGTCGGAGAACTCGCTCGAGGGGCGGACCTCGCCGACCCGCTCGTCGAACAGCGCCCGTTCCAGGTACTCGACGGTGTAGTCGAACGGACCGCCCGCGCACGCGAGATCCGTCATCACCGTCCCACCGTAGTAGGAGACGACGCCCGCGTTCCACAGCGCGGTGTGGAGGTGGGTGTTGTCGCTGATGCCGAAGAATCGGGTCGGGTTCGACCGGAGGACGTCGGCGTCGAGGTGCCCGAGGATCCGCACCTGGTCGTTCCCGCCGATGGTCGTGAGGACGGCGCCGACGTCGGAGTCGCGGAACGCCGCCTCGACGTCGCGAGCCCTGGCCTCGGGATGGTCGTAGAGCCACTCGTCCGACCGCCGGGCGGTCGGGAACAGGACCGGTTCGAGGTCGAACCGCTCGCGGAGGACGCGCAACCCCCGGTCGAGGACGTGCGGGAACCGCTCGGCCGACCCGGACGCCGGCGCGAGGACGGCGACCCGGTCGCCCCGCTCGACGGGCGGCGGCGTGACGAACTCCCTCGGCATACCCGGTTCG
>JBEPXB010000405.1:0-1806 GCA_041642135.1 Halobacteriales archaeon
CGGCGTCCGGGCCGGCGACGCGGCCCCCGCCAGCGCGGGCGCGCCGGAGGAGTTCCCGTTCGAGGGGATGACCGCCTCGGCCGTCCGCGAGGCCGTCCCCGCGGAGGCGTTCGCCGCGCTCACCGAGGACGAGGTGCTCGCGGAGGCCCGCCGGGCGCTCCACGAGGAGGACGACCCCGAGAAGGCCCAGGCCATCCTCGACCGGTTCGACGAGATCGAGGCGGAGGCGGCCGACGCCGCCGAGAGCGACGCCACGACCGGGGACGACGCGTCGACGGACGAGGGGGAAACGGGCCCCGCGGGGACCTGGGCGGTCCCCGTGAACGGCGCACTCGACGCGCTGTCGGTCGGTCGCGGGCGAGTGAACTGGACCGACCGGTTCGGCCAGGCCTGGAACGTGCTCGTCGGCGTGGTCGTCCTCGGACTCCTCGTGGCGTACCTCGGGGTCTCCGGAGGATACGTCCCGGCCGCGTACCTGGCGCCGCTCGCCGACCTCACCGGGCTGCCGGCCGAGTGGGCGGCGCTCCTCGTCGGCGGGGTCGTCGGCCTCGTCCTGGCGGGACTGCTCGCGGCCGGCCTCGCCGCCTCGTGGGCGTACAGCGCCGGGACCGATCCCGCCGGCGTCGACTTCTCGACGCTCACCGCCGAGGAGGTCCGGACGGCGCCGTCGAGGGCGTTCTTCGGGATGACCGAGGAGGACGCCGACGCCGTCGCCGCGCGGGCCATCGCCGAGGACGACCGCGAGAAGGCCCGGGCGACCCTCGACCGGTTCGACGAGGTGCTCTCCGAGCGCGAACGGGCCGAACGGCGCCGCCGACAGGGCTCCGACAGCGAGAGCGGAACGGACGACAACGTGTTCAGCCGGACCGGCGCGGGCATGGCCAGCGCGTTCACCGAGGAGGAGGTCGACGAGGACGACATCGGCGGCTACTACTACGACCTCGCGTTCATCTTCGAGTCGCTCACCTCGAAGGCGTTCCGGCTGGTCGGGCTGTTCATGCTCGTGCTCGCGGGGACGTTCGTCTTCCTCTACCAGGGCGGGATCGGCGCGCTGAAGAACACGTTCTACGCCCAGCTCCCGGCGAGCGTCTCGCCGGAGTCGGTGAACCTCGTGACGCTCCACCCCGTCGAGGCGCTCATCTTCGAGATCAAGGTGAGCACCATCCTCGCGGCGGTGGCGACGCTCCCGCTGCTGCTCTACTACGCGTGGCCGGCGCTGAAGGAGCGCGGGTTCGCCCGCGGCGACCGGAACGTCCTCGTGACGTGGGCGGGCTCGCTGTTCCTGGGGCTGCTGGCCGGCTCGGTCCTCGGGTTCCTCGTCATCGCCCCGACGATCATCTCCTGGCTCGCGGCCGACGTCGCCCGGGCGAACATGGTGATCGCCTACCGCATCAACAACTTCGGCTGGCTCGTCTTCTTCACAACCGTCGGGGTCGGCCTCCTCGTCGACGTGCCGATCACGATGTTCCTGTTCCACCGCGGCGGGCTCGTCCCGTATCGGGTGATGCGCGACCGGTGGCGCGAGGTGACGATCGGCGTCCTGGCCGTCGCGGCGCTCGCCTCGCCCCGCGGCGTGTTCACGATGTTCCTCTTCGGCGTCCCGCTGATGGCCGCCTACGGCGTCGGCCTCGGCGTCCTCCGGGTCTACGTCGCCCTCGGCGGGAAGGGCGGCCGACCGCCGCTGCTCCAGGGCCAGGAGGCCGACTGAACCTCGGCTCGGCCCCGCTCGCCGTCGGGTCCCGGCGGAGGAGGGTCGAGAGAGAGAGAGAGAGGCGAGACACCCGCAGAACCGGGAAGCCGCGACCA
>JBEPXB010000405.1:1816-3649 GCA_041642135.1 Halobacteriales archaeon
AACCCGACTCACCCGAACAGGAGTATCGCAGCGAGGATACCGAGCCAGAGCAGGCCGAAGCCGACGAAGCCTGCGGCACGGCGGAGGACCCGCCGGGTCGCCTCGGACTCGGTTCCGTCGGCGACGACGAACGGCCGGCCGCCCTCGATTCGGGCGTTGACCTGCCCTGCCTCGCGGCTCTCGCCCGGCGCGTACGTGGTCGTCCCGTAGACGTACACCGGTTCGTCGGGGTCGAGCCGCGATTCGGTGTACCGCCGGGCGTTCCCCGAGGAGAAGTCGAACGGGCCCACGGAGTGCTCGCGGTACTCCGGGTCGACCTCGGGTTCGCGCTCGACGAACGCCCGGACCGCCTCGGGCGGGCGCTCCCCGCCCCCGACCCGTATCTCGCGTGCTTCGGCGAGCCGGAGGTCGGCCGCGGTCGGGTCGACGAGCACGCTCGCGGTCCCGTCGTCGAGGCGGAACGGCACCGACGAACTCCCAGAGCCGATGGTCGTCCAGGTGGTGTCCCCGTCGCTGTCGCGCCGGCGCTCGGTCACCTCCCACTCGTAGGCGAGACAGGGCGTCCCCGTGAGCGGTGCCGCGACCGTCCCGTCGTGGACGCGGGCCGTCCCGGTCACCTCGACGGTCCCGGAAACGTTCGCCAGGTCGGCCACCGGCGTGGGCTCGGTCGCGTGGAGGCGATAGCCGAGCAGTCCTTCCCGCAGGCCGTAGGCGAGGACGAACAGTCCGGGGAGCGCGAACAAGCCGAGGAAGAGGTTCGTGAGGAGCCACGGGGAGAGCATACCCCCCGAACGGCTCGCGGGAGCATAACCGTCCGGGGACGGTCACCGGAGCCGCGACGGGGAGAGGTACGCCCGGAGCTCGGCATCCGAATCACGGCCGGCAACGACCGACGCGAGGTGCTCGCCGACGACGGGCGCGAGCGTCACTCCGAGACCGTTCATCCCGGTTGCGACGTGGTAACCCTCGACGCCCGTCCCGCCGACGAACGGGCGGCCGTCGGGCGTGAGCGTCCGCACCCCGACCCACTCGTTCACCACGCCCGCGTCGACCAGGTCCGGGAGGTACCGCTCGAACAGGTCCCCGAGCGCTAGCCGGAACCCCTCGTCGACGGCGCGGGCGGCCTCGAGGTCGATCCGTTCCGCCCCGTCGTACCCGGCGCCGTACCGGCCGGCGAACACCTGCCGCCGCCCCTCGCCCCGGAGATACTGCCCGTTCTCGAATTCGACGAACGGGACGGGCGCGTCGGACTCGTGGTCCAGAACGAGGATCGGGCCGACGTTGTGCCTGAGCGGGAGGGAGACGCCCGCCATTGCGTCGACCGCCGGCGCCCACGGCCCCGCCGCGTTCACCACCCCGCTCGCCGGGACGCGCTCGCCGTCGACCTCGACGCCCGTCACGCGGCTGTCCTCGACGATCACGTCCGTCACCGCCGCCCCGGTCTCGACGCTCGCACCGGCGTCGCGTGCCTCGCCGGCGAAGTGCTGGACGATCCCACCGGGGTCGAGGTAGCCGTCGTCGGGAACGGACAGTGCGCCGGCGAACTCGTCGGCGACGAGCCCGAACCGGCCCAGTTCGGCCGCCCCGAGTATCTCGGCCCGGACGCCGAACCCCTCGAGAGTGTCCGCAACCCCCCGGAGCCAGTCGAGTCGCGACTCGTCCTCGGCGGGGTAGAGCGCGCCGATCGGCGAGAACTCGAGGACGCTCTCCTCGATCAGGGGACCGTAGGTCTCCCACGAGCGCGCCCGGAGCCGGTAGGCCGTCTCGGGCCGCTCGGCCAGCGCCGCCCCCTTCCGAACGAACATCGCGACGGAGTCGGCGGTCGTCCCGCCG
>JBEPXB010000406.1:0-3635 GCA_041642135.1 Halobacteriales archaeon
GCGCGGTCCGTCACCGGCTCGTCCAGGACGACCGGCACCCCGCGCGAGGCGACGTCGGCGCAGAACGCGGGCGCGTCGGTCTCGAGCGCCTCGAACGTGTCGTAGTGGATCGGGAGGACGAGGTCCGGATCGACCTCCTCGGCCAGTTCGGCGGCCCGGTGTCGGTCCATCGTGAACGACCCGCCGATCGGCGGGCAGAACAGCGAGACGTCCAGTTCGGCGTGGCCGTCGAGGACGTCGGAGTCGCCGGGCCAGAACACCCGGACCTCGCGACCCCAGGTCCCGGGGACGGTGAGGTGGTAGCCACAGCCGAACCCCTCGGGATGCACGGGCTCGCCGTTGTCCCGGAGGTGCTCCCCGCCGGGGTGGTTGTACGCGGGGACCGTCCGCACGATCGCGTCGCCGACGGCGAAGTCCGCTTCGTCGTCGACGACCCGGACCTCCGCCGGGAGGTCGCTCGGCCGCTCGACCTCGCGGTCGATGCGATGGGTGTTCACCCCTTCGTACACCACGAGCGTCGTGTCCTCGTTCGACACCCGTCTGATCCCGTCGCTGTCGTAGTGGTGGTCGTGGGTCACGCAGACCAGGTCCGCGTCGTGCGGTTCGTAGCCGTCGAGCACGCCGTACCGGCCGGGGTCGGTGTAGACCACGCTCTCCGCGCCCTCTATGCGGAGGGTGGCGTAGCCCAGCCAGGAGACGAGCAGGCCGTCGTGTCGGATCACGACCGGGGGTCGGGCCGCGCCGAGCAAGAAACTTCGTGCCACCCGGGTCGGCGCCCGGGCGACGGTCGACCACCGGCGAGAGCGAGGACCGGCGACGGTCGACCGACGGATCCGATCGAGTGACCACTCGCCGACAAAGGGTCTTTTCGCGTGGAGACGATCCCGTCCCGGTTTTTTATTACAGGGCGTCCAAGCCCGTGTCAAGCGGCCCGACACGCGGGCCGGACACCCTCCGAACGATGGTCGACGACGACGAACTCAAGGCACACGTCGAACAGGTCGAACGCGAGCGGACCGTCCACGAGCCGGAGCTGGCCGGTCGCCTCGACGAGATGAGATCGACTGCGCGGTGCGTCCACAACGAACTCGCTCGCCGGATCGAGCGCGTCGACGCGGACAGCGCCGACGAGGCCGCGGTTTCGGACCTCGCCGACCGGCTCGCGGGGATCGAGGCCCGCCTCGACGAGCTCGAGTCGCGGCTGGACTGATACGGACGGTTGTAGTCCGTACGACCCTCAGGGCGCGTAGGTCCCCGAGAGGCTCGCGCTCGCGACGAGGTGGCCGGTCGCCGCGTCCTCGAACTCGTCCCGCCCCGCGCCGGTTCGGACGTCGAGCGTCGTATCGAGCGCGTAGAGGCGGAACTCGTAGGTGTGCTCGCGGTCCGGCGGGTTCGGCCCGCCGTAGCCGGTCTCGCCGAAGTCGTTCTGCCCCTCGACCGCCCCGACCGAACTCGGCTCCCAGTCCTCCGGTATCTCGACGGTGTCGGGCGGGAGGTTCCACACCAGCCAGTGGTCCCAGACCTTCCCGGCCGGCTCGACGGCGTCGGGGTCGTCCACGACGAGGGCGAGCGACGCCGTCCCCTCCGGGACGCCCGACACGCGGAGCGGCGGGTTGACGTTCCGTTCGGTGTAGCCGTACTCCCGCGGGATGGGGTCGCCGTCCCCGAACGCGGGACTCGCGAGTTCGAAGTCGCTCATGGCTTCCCCGAGACGTTACCGTTCAGTGAACAAAAACACCGGTCCCACCGACCCGGTGATCGACTCCCCTTCCTACTCCTTCCGACCCGCGCCGACCGCGCTCTCGCCGACCGGTTCGTGGCCCTCGATGACCTCCTGGCCGCCCATGTACGGACGGAGCGCCTCGGGGACCGTGACCGTGCCGTCGTCGTTCTGGTAGTACTCGAGGATGGCGACCACCACTCGCGGGAGGGCGACGCCCGAGCCGTTCAGCGTATGGAGGTACTCCGCGCTCTCGTGGCGCTCGGGACGGTAGCGGATGCCCGCGCGCCGCGCCTGGAAGTCCTCGAAGTTCGACACCGACGAGACCTCCAGCCACCGACCGCCCTCCTCGGGGCCCTCGGGCATGTCGTCGGCTGGCGCCCACACCTCGACGTCGTACTTCTTGGCCTGGGTGAACCCCATGTCCCCGGTACACATCGTCAGCACGCGGTACGGGAGTTCGAGCCGCTTCAGGACCTCCTCGGCCTCCTCTAGCAGTCCCTCGAGACGGTCGTAGCTCTCCTCGGGCCTGACGAAGTTGACGAGCTCGACCTTGTTGAACTGATGTACCCGAACGTACCCCCGCGTCTCGGTGCCGTGCTCGCCGGCCTCCCGCCGGAAGTTGGGCGTGAACGCCTGGTGTTTGATCGGGAGGTCGTCGTCGAGCAGTATCTCGTCGCGGTACATGTTGGTGACCGGCACCTCCGCGGTCGGGAGCAGCCAGAGGTCGTCGTCGTCGTAGGGCGCGTCGTTCTCCCCGCCGATGCGGTAGGCGTCCTCGACGAACTTGGGGAACTGGCCGGTCCCCTCCATCGACCGGCTGTTCACGGGGATCGGCGGGAAGACGTCGGTGTACCCCTGCTCGCGGTGGACGTCGAGCATGAACTGGATGAGCGCGTACTCCAGCCGGGCGCCGTCGCCCTTCACGAACTGGTAGCCCCCGCCCGAGACCTTCGCGCCGCGCTCGAAGTCCAGCACGTCGAGTTCCTCGCCGAGGTCGTAGTGGGGGACGACCTCCTCGGGGAGGTCCCGGAGGTCCTCGAACCCCCAGCGGTAACGCTCGACGTTGTCCGACTCGTCCTCGCCCACGGGCGCGCTCTCGTGGGGGACCATCGGGATCTCGAGCAGCGCCTCCTCGAGTTCCGACTCGAGCTCGTCCGCGCGGGCCTCGACCGACTCGAGTTCCTCCTTGAGTTCCGCCGACTCCTCGATAGCCGCCTCGGCCTCCTCGTCCTTTCCCTCGCGCTTGAGGTCGCCGATCCGCTGTGAGACCTCGTTGCGCCGCTGTCTGAGGTCGTCGCCCCGCGACTTGAGGCTCCGCCACTCCTCGTCCACCTCGAGGACGCGGTCGAGGTCGACGTCGGTGACACCCTTCTTCGCCATGGCATCCCGGACGACCTCCGGGTTCTCGCGGAGGAACTGCCGGCTGAGCATGGCCGGCGGTTCTCGATGGCCGAGGTTAGGCGTGTCGGTAGCGTGTGAGTAGATCTCGATGGAAGAGTCGTCGGGGTGTGGCTCCGTGGGGCGTCATTGTGGTGTCGTTAAAAGCGATCGCCGGTCGCTGGCTGTCGGCAGACAATTCTGAGGAACGTTCTAGCATGGGAGATTCACCGGGTGACCCCGGACACGGTGGACCGTATCGCCACCCACGAAGTAGACCGCCTCCGAGAACGAATCAGCCTCTACTTCGTCCGTTTCATACCAGTACGGATGGGTGATCCGAACCGTTCGCCCGTCGACTCGATGACCGACGACACTCGCCTGTTCTCCGCCGATCGTATCGGTGGTTCCATACGACTTGAGACAGGACGCGTTCGCGAGCCGACTTTCGAGATACGCTCCTTCGTGAGCTAACGCCCCCTGTTCGGCCGAGCGATCAGTCGTCCACACTGCATACCCGCCAGTAACTAGAAGA
>JBEPXB010000407.1:0-3623 GCA_041642135.1 Halobacteriales archaeon
CGAACTGGAGGTGCCACGAGGGATCACGGGCGGGAACGTCGTCTCCCTGCTCGAGGAGACCGACCCCGACCACCTGGCGTCGATACTGGAACTCTCGCTGAAGAACGCGGACTCGCTGAAGTTCAAGCTCGCGCAGGTGGCCGCGAAGTTCGGCTCGCTCAAGCGCTGGCGCGGGTCGGGCAGTACGCGGTTCGGCCGCGACCGACTGCTCGAGGCCCTGCGCGACACTCCCATCTACGACGAGGCGGTGCGCGAGACGTTCCACGAGGACCTCGACGTCGACCGCGCGGCGGCGTTCCTCGAGGCGGTCCAGTCGGGGCGGGTCGCCGTCGAGACCCACACCGAACGGACGGCTATCGGCCTCGGCGGGCGGTCTTCGGGGCAGGAGTTACTCTCGCCGGAGAACGCCGACGCGAGCGTCATCGCGACGGTCCGCGAGCGCATCCAGGGCGACCGCGTGCTCCTGGCGTGTCTCCACTGCAAGGAGTGGGACCGCAAACAGAAGGTCGAACGGGTGCCCGACCAGCCCGAGTGTCCGAACTGCGGGTCGACGCAGGTCGCCGCGCTCAACCCCTGGGCCGAGGAGGTTCTCCGGGCCGTTCGGGCGAACGAGAAGGACGCCGAGCAGGAGAAGATGACGAAGCGGGCCTACCGGTCGGCCTCGCTGGTGCAGAGCCACGGAAAGAAGGCGGTGATCGCGCTCGCGGCGAGAGGTGTGGGCCCACACAACGCCGCGCAGGTCATCAACAAGTGGCGCGAGGACGAGGACGATTTCTACAGGGATATACTCGAGAAGGAGCGCCAGTACGCGCGGACGAAATCGTTCTGGGACTAGCCTACAGCGGCTGTGAGCAATAGAGGGGCGGAGTTGATACAGTTGCCGAGCCTTTCATACGGTCGTGCGTCGTCTTTTACCGGCGGTAACCGACCCCGTCCGGGTGATCGCCGGTACATCGTTACGCACGACCGTATCAGTCCCACCCAGTTCGGCCCCTAGTCGGCAATCGGTCACCCGAACACAGCCGTCACACTACGACCTTCTCGGACTCCCGGGCGCAAGCGCGTCGTCGTAGATCCTCACGAACAGCTCCTCGATCTCTTCACGAGTGGGCTTCCGCGGGTTGTTGTCGGGCGAGCCCGAGTCGATGGCGTCCTGGGTCATCTTCCCGACCACGTCCAGGTAGTCATCTCGCGACGGCACCTCGCCGAAGTCCTCCAGATACGAGGTGAGCTTCACGTCCTCGCACATCCGGAAGATCGCTTCACTGGCCTTGTCGGCGGCCTCTCTCGTGCTATCGGACTCGTCTGCCGCGCCGAGCATCCGGGCGACGTTGGCGTACTTCTCGGGGGCGGCGATGGTGGAGAAATCCACGACGTAGGGGAGGATGAGCCCGTTCGCCAGCCCGTGGGGGACGTGGAGCTGTGCGCCGAACGGCCGGGCCATGCCGTGGACGAGCGCCACGGAGGAGTTGCCGAACGCCTGGCCGGCCTGGAGCTGGGCGATCATCATGTCCATCCGCGCGTCCACGTCCTCGCCGTTGGCCCACGACTCGAGGAACGAGTCGGCGATCCGTCGGATCGAGTTCTCCGCGAACTCGTCGGTGACGCTGTGGGACTTGACCGAGGTGTACGCCTCGATGGCGTGGGTGAGTGCGTCGATGCCCGTGAAAGCGGTGTGGCTCTGCGGGAGCGAAGTGACGAGTTCTGGGTCCTCGATGGCGACCTCGGGGACGACGTTCTTCGAGACGATGAGGAACTTCGTCGAGGTGGACTCGTCGGAGACGACCACGGAGCGGGTCGTCTCGCTGCCGGTCCCGGTGGTCGTGTTGACGGCGACGATGGGTGGCGAGGGGTTCGGGACGCCCTCGTAGCCCGCGCGGTCGACGCCGAAGTCCCGGATCTCCCCGTCGTTGGCCGCGAGGATGCCGACCCCCTTTCCGGTGTCGATAGAGGACCCACCGCCGAGCGTGACGATCACGTCACAGCCGTGCTCGGTCCAGCGATCGAACGCGGTCTCGATGTTTTCGACCGTGGGGTCCGGCCGGACCTCGTCGTAGACCACGACGTCGAGTCCCGCCTCCTCGAGCGGCGCACGGACTCTCTCTCCGTGGATATCGAATATCTGCTCGCTCGCGACGAGGAGGGCGGTCGAGCCGTACAGACCCGCGTAC
The DNA here is from genome assembly GCA_041642135.1 of Halobacteriales archaeon. Taxonomy (GTDB): domain Archaea; phylum Halobacteriota; class Halobacteria; order Halobacteriales; family Haloarculaceae; genus Salinirubellus. The sequence goes on from JBEPXB010000407.1 coordinate 2,172, forward strand.
TCCCCGACCTCTTCGACGGCGCCCGGTCCGAGTACCGTCTTCGCCGGCGAGACGACCAGTCGCGGTTCGCTGATGCCCGTTCCGTTCGTCATGGTATCGCTATCCACGCTGTCCCATGTAAAGGGTCCCGTCGGTGTGAACCGTCGCCGCCCTCGTGACCCGTCGTCGGTCGTCTCGGGCCGCCGTCGTCGTCGCTACCCCTCCGGCTCGTCCTCGTCCGGCTCGTCGTCGGCCGTTTCCCGCTCGACCGCCTCGAGGTCGCGTTCGAGTTCGGCGACGAGCTCCTTCCCCTCGGCGATCCGGGCTGCCCGCTCCTCGGGGTCGACGTCCCCGGATTCTAGGGCGCGGACGATGGCCTCGACCCGCCGGATCCGGTCGTCGACCGCCTCTGGATCGACGACGGGCTCGTCCGGCCCCTCCTCTGTCTCCGGATCGGTCCCGTTCCCGTTCCCGTCCGCGTCGGCGTCCCCGTCCATGACCCTTCGAGTGCGAGCAGCGACAAAAGGTCGTCCGTCGGCGTCCCCTCGACCGTGCCGGAACGCTCGACCCGGGGTGACCGGCGAGTGGGACCGTCACTCCCGCTCGCGCCGCGGGTCCATCGCGTCCCGGAGCGCGTCGCCGAGGACGTTGAACGCGAGGGCGATCAGCGCGAGCGCGACGGCGGCCTCGGTCGCGACCCACGGGACGCGCGCGAAGTCGAGCCCGTCGAGTCCGACGTTCATCAGTTGGCCGAACGACCGCGAGTAGCGCTCGCCGATCCCGAGGTAGGCGAGCGCGGCCTCGGCGAGGATCAGCGTCGGCACCTGGATGGTGACCGCGGTCACGACCGTGTTCGAGACGTTCGGCAGGAGGTGTCGCCGGACCACGGTCAGTGGGCCGGCGCCGGCGGCCCGGGCGGCCGCCACGTACGGCTCCTGCTTGCGCTGGAGCGCCGCGGACCGTATCGTCCGGGCGAGTCCGCCCCACGAGAGCAGGCCGAACACGAGGACGACGAGGAACAGCGACCGCTCGAACAGGTAGACGAGCACCAGATAGACGAGGACGGCGGGAACCGTCTGCTGGACGTCGACGTAGCGCATCAGCAGGTCGTCGACCCGGCCGCCGAAGTAGCCCGCGACGGTCCCGACGACGGCGGCGACGGGCACCATCAGCATCGAGGCGACCAGCCCCATCAGCAGGCTGACGCGGGCGCCCATCATCAGTCGGTGGGACATCGACCGTCCGAGGTTGTCCGTCCCGAGCGGCGACCGGAGGCTCCCGTGACAGACCCGGTCCGTGGCGGGCCCGGTCGTCCGGCCGAGGCACTCGCCGACGGCCGCGGCGTCGACGGTCACGAACAGCGGGGGGTTGTTGCGGACCGCGGGGTCGATGCTCGGCTTGCCGAACGCGGCGGGACCGACGGTCGCTAGAGCGGTCACGACGGCGAGGAATCCGAGGGCCGCGAGCGCGAAC
>JBEPXB010000408.1:0-3583 GCA_041642135.1 Halobacteriales archaeon
GATCGTCCTAGAGATCGCTGAAAACGGTTACGCACGACCGTATGAAAGGGGCCGCCGGTTCGAGGAAGACGGGCGACGCAAGGACCGTAGGGAGGCCGCAGGCCGACCGAGGACCGCAGCGAGCCCATCGACTCGAACCGGCGGGGGCTTTCGAACTGTTCCCGTTGCCAGTGACGGCGAGTACAAAGGACACCTCGAAAGCCCCCGACGGCTGGACTCGCGCGGCTCGCTGCGCGCGCTCGCTACGCTCGCGTGCTTACATCGCCGTGCTTCGTCCAGCCGTCGGCTCCTTTCAGTCCCACCCGGGCCAGGTTCCCCGATTGCTGGTCCAGCATTCAAAACACCACTCGCCGACTCCCATCGGATTCTTGACGGCGCCACCCCACACGAATGACGTGACAGACGGGGACCTCCGACTCGTGGTGGCGACCGACGCGGAGACGCTCTCGCGCATCCGGGAGCCGTTGGCCGAGCGGGGCATCCGCGCGGAGTTCGTCCCGACGAGCGAGCGGACGATCATCCTCGACGCCGAGGGGGGCGAGGGCGGGGAGTTCGACGGCTTCGATGTCGGCTTCGTCTTCCCGAACCGGATGGCGGAGGGGGGCGTAATCGACGCGCTCCTCGGCGTCCAGTGGGTGAACGGGCGCGAGGCGGTGCTCCGCTCGCGGCACAAGGGCGAGGCGCTCGCCCGCCTCCGTCGCGCTGGCGTCCAGGTTCCGAGGACGGTCGTGGTGTCGAACCCCGTGAACGAGGCGGAACTCCGCGAGGTCTGGGCACGGTTCGAGCCGCCCGTCGTGGTCAAGCCCAACTCGACGACCCGGGGCGTGGGCGTGGCGAAGGTGACCGACCTCGATTCGTTCCTCGGGGTCGTCGACTACCTCGACCTGGTCCACGACTACCGGGCCACGGGCGACCGCTCCTTCCTGGTCCAGGAGTTCCTCCCCGACGCGCGGGACTACCGGGTGATGTGCATCGAGGGCGAGTACGTCGGCGCGGTCGAGCGGCGCCTCCCCGAGGACGTGCTGGCATCGGGCGGCTGGAAGCACAACGTCCACCGGGGCGCCGAGGCGACGGGCGTCCGTCCGCCGTCCGAGCACCGCGAGGTGGCCGAGGCCGCGGCGGAAGCGCTCGGCATCCGGTGGCTCGGCGTGGACCTGCTGGTCTCGGAGGGACGAGTGGTGGTCAACGAGACGAACGCGCGACCGACGGTCGACGCCGCGACGAAGTACGAGGACGGGTTCTACGACGCGCTGGCGGGGCTGATCCGGCGGACGGCCGAGGGAAACGACCGCGGCGACGCCCGGGACGGGACGGCCTGATAGGGACGGTTGTAACGATTTACCGGTGATCGCTTGGACGGGATCGGCGATCACGGGTAAAAGAATACAACCGTCCCTATGAGTCGTCCGGGTCGGGTCAGCCGAGGCTGATGTTCTTCGAGCCGTCGGCGCGTTCGAGCGTGATCTCGAGGATGCCGTTGTTGAACGTGGCGCGCGCGGAGTGCTCGTCGACCGTCGCCGGCAGGTCGACGCGCTCCTCGTACTCGCGGTCGGCCGTCGCGGCGAGGACGGTCACGCGCTCGCCGTCGCACTTGATCTCGATCTCCTCTTTCTCCACACCCGGGAGGTCCCCCACGACCCGAAGCCGGTCGTCCTCCTCGTACACCGAGAAGTGGACGTCGGCGCCGAAGCCCGTATCGTCGACCCTGACGTCGGGACTGCGGCCGGTCATCTCGTCCATCATCCTCTCGAGTTCGCGGAAGAAGTCCGAGAAGGGGTCCTCGTCGCGGTCATCACGACGCATGAGCGGTGGTATGCCCGACCATGGCAAAAGGCTTCTGACAGCGTCAAGCCCCGACTTCGGCGGCTCCGCGAGCCGGAACCACCGTCTCTCCGGCGGTTACAGCCCGATATCGAGCGTCTCGTCGGTCCGCGCCATCGAGGACTCCCGGTCGGCGAGCCCGAGCATCGCGCGGACCGCGTCGACGTTCTCCGGCACCACGTCGGACTCCTGGTGGATCGCCTGGAACAGGTAGAGGTCGCGTCCCTCCATCGACACCGACTCCGACCAGACGCCGTTCTCGAACAGGTCGCCGCGTCCGCGCCCGAGGTCGTCGGCGTAGTCGAGCAGTTTCCCCGCGCCGTCGATGCCCATTCCCGGGCGGATCACGAACAGCCGCGGCTCCTCGGCCAGCAGGTCGCGCACCTCCTCGGCGGACGGCTCGGATTCGAGGGTGACGTTCACGGAGTGGGTGTGCATCAGCGTGGCGGGCACCTTCAGCCCGAGCGTGTCGATGGCGAGGTCGGGGAAGATCGTCTTCACGTCCGGGCCGTGGTGGCTCGGGAGCGTGATCGGGTTCGGGAGGATGTCGTTGATCGGCCCGCGGCCGGACTGGGCCGGGTCGCCGCCCCGCCTGACCAGCGTCACCCGGGCCTTCTCGACGCCGTACGCTTCCCGGAGGGGCGCGAGCAGCCGCGAGAGCCCCGTCGTGTTGCACGAGACGACCCGGACGTGGTCGGCCCCGACGGCGTCCTCGAAGTTCCCGCGGGCGTTGAACGACGCCTCGACGAGGTCGGCGTCCTCGCCGCCCTGATAGATGGCGGGCGTGTCGTGTTCCTCGTACAGCGCCTTGTTCTCCGCGCCGATACCGGAGGGGCAGGCGTCGACCACGATGTCCGCGTCCTCGACGAGTTCCTCGACCGTGCCCGCGAGCTCGATGCCGGCCTCCTCGAACAGGTGGACGCGGTCCTCGACGGCCGCGTAGAGGGGGTAATCCCGCCGGACGGCGAGTTCGGCCTCGTAGTTCGGGCGGGTCTTGGCGACGCCCGCCAGTTCCATGTCCGGCTGTGCGACGACGGCGTCGGCGACGCGCCGGCCGATGGTCCCGTACCCGTTGACCGCGACCCGTGTCATGTCCCGAACTCCCCGACCCGCGAGAATAACGGTTTGGGTTCGGACGACGCGTGTCGACCGGTTACACGCCTCGAACGCGCCCGAGCGGTGGGGTCGGCAGTTCCCGGTAACACCGGTGTCAGCACGAACTCAAGTCGCTCCGGCCCGTACCGTGGGTATGGCAGACCCCACGCCGATACCCGGCATCCACCACGTGACCTGTATCGCGGGCGACCCACAGCGGAACCTCGACTTCTGGGTCGAGACACTCGGACTGCGACTCGTCAAGCGCTCGATCAACCAGGACGACCCCGGCACCTACCACTTCTTCTTCGCCGACGCGGAGGGGACCCCCGGGACGAGTATGACGTTCTTCCCCTGGGAGGACATGTCCCGCGGGAAGGTCGGCTCCGGGCAGGTCTCCCGGACCGCGTTCCGGGTCCCGGCCGGGAGCCTCAACTACTGGGAGGACCGGTTCGAGGAGTACGGCGTCGAATACGACGACCGAGTCGAGCGATTCGACGAAACCGTCCTCCCCTTCCGCGACCCGGACGGTTTGCCGGTCGAACTCGTCGAGGTCGAAATACCCGAGGACGATCCGACCGTCCCGTGGACGGGGTTCGTCCCCGAGGAGCACGCCATCAGGGGGTTCCACTCGGTGACGCTCTGGCTGGCCGACCCCGATCCGACG
>JBEPXB010000409.1:0-3582 GCA_041642135.1 Halobacteriales archaeon
GTCACCCACGTAGGTCGGGAGCAGGATGAAGATGCTCTCCTCGTGGAGCGGTTCGGGAAGCCCCAGTTCGGCGGAACCTTTCGAGAAGGCGGCGTAGCACTGGATCTCGTCGGGGGCGTCGGCCATGAAGTCGCGGGAGAACCGGAACGCCTCGGCGGCGTCCTCGTACCGGTAGACGATCGGTCCGGTCAGCAGTTCCGGACCGACCTCGTGGAGGTCGAACTCGAAGGACGTGACGATACCGAAGTTCCCGCCACCGCCCCGGATCCCCCAGAACAGCTCCGGGTTCTCGTCCTCGCTCGCGTGGACCAGTTCGCCGTCGGCCGTGACGACGTCCACCGAGCGGAGGTTGTCGTGGGCCAGCCCGAACGTCCGGTCGAGGTGGCCGAGGCCACCGCCGAGCGTGAGGCCAGCGACGCCGGTGCTCGACACGATCCCGCCGGTCGTGGCGAGGCCGAACGCCTGTGCCTCGTGGTCGAACTCGCCCCACGTCGCGCCGCCACCGACTCTGGCGGTCTTCGCCTCCGGATCGACGCGGACGTGGTTCATCGGCCCGAGGTCGATCATCAACCCGTCGTCACAGACGGCTGTGCCCGCGATGTTGTGTCCGCCGCCCTTGACCGCGAGCCGGAGGTCGAGGTCGCGGGCGAAGTTCACCGCGGCGATCACGTCGGCGACCCCGGCACATCGGGCGATGACCGCCGGCTCCTTGTCGACCATCGCGTTCCACACGGTCCGGGTGTCGTCGTACCCCTCGTCGCCGGGGCGGAGTATCTCGCCGCGTATCTGGTCGCCGAACGTCTCGACGGTCGTCTCCTCGATGTGGTCCATCGTTGCCATGTGAGTCCCTCCGTGACGTCCCCGGAACGCAGGGCGAGGAGGGCTATCCCATTACTCGGTGAGTATTTGCTCACGGCGTGGGCGTTCGCCCGCCGCGGAAACTTTGATAACATATAACATACTACGGTCGAACATGCCGGGGGACCTCGACGGGGGCCCGACCGACGCACTGGAGGACATCGCCTACCTGAGTCGGTCGAGGAACCGAGTCCTGATCCTCGACGCGCTCGCTTCGGGGGCACGCACGCGCCGCGAACTGGAGGAAACGATCGGTGTCGCCCGGACGACGCTCGACCGGATCGTCAACGAGTTCGAGGAGCGCGGCTGGGCCGAGCGCACGTCGAACGGCACGTACGTGGTCACGCCGGTCGGGGAACGCATCGTCGCGGAGTTCGCGCCGCTCGTGGGAGGGATGCAGGCCATCCGGACGCTCGGCGACGCGGTGGCGTGGCTCCCGACGGAGGATCTGTCGATCGGCCTCTACCACTTCGGCGATGCGACCCTCAGGCTCCCCGAGCCGAACAACGCAGTCGCGCCCGCCGAACACGTGACCGGACTCCTCCGCGAGGCGACCGAGTTCTCCTGTCTCGTGCGCGTGGCGCCCCCGCTGGCGTTCGAGGAAGCCATGCGCGACGGCGTCGTCGACGATCGCCTGACCGCGGAACACGTCATCACGGACGGGGAGTTCGCCTACATCGGGGAGCGACCGGACCGCCTGCGCCGGTGGCAAGAATACCTCGAGGCCGGCGCGAACGTCTACCGCTACGCCGGGGACATCCCGTGTAACCTGTTCGTCGTGGACGACGTCGTGCTGCTCTCGGACCGGCAGCCGGAGACCTGTGCGTTCATCGAGAGCGAGAGCGAGGCGGTCCGGTCGTGGGCTCGCGGGACGATCGAGGAGTACAGGGCGGAGGCCGACCCGCTCACCGCCGAGGCGTTCACCGACGGGGGAGCGCCGTCGGCGTAGCACCCGTCGTAACGGGACCGGCCTCGACACGTGGAACGCTGGTCCGGTAGTTCCGGGACCGTCATCTCGGGGCGCACGGGGCCGCTACCGCTCCCCACGAACCCCCGACACCCACCTCGAGGACGAGTACCCGATGAGTACCCACGTTCGTGTATAGAAGTCGTGACGCGAGACGAAAATATTTAACTCGTGACTGTCCGCCATGCTCGAACGTGCATCATGGCCGTAACTGACTCGCTGTCGGACTACTTCGGGTTCGACGGACACGGGACGGACCTCCGGACGGAGGTGCTGGCCGGGCTGACGACGTTTTTGACGATGAGCTACATCGTCGTCGTCAACCCGGGCATCCTGGTGGGGATCGAGGGCGAGAAACCGGGGATCATCGTTCCCGGGCTGTCGTACGGCGAGACGGTGCAGGCGGTGGCGGTCGTCACCATCATCGCGGCGTTCGTGGCGACCGTCATCATGGCGCTCTACGCCAACCGGCCGTTCGCGCAGGCGCCGGGGCTGGGTCTGAACGCCTTCTTCGCGTTCACCGTCGTCGGCGCCCTGGGGGTCTCGTGGCAGACGGCGCTCGCGGCCGTCGTCGTGGAGGGAGTCATCTTCATCCTCCTCACGGTCGCCGGCGCCCGCAAGTACATCATCGAGGCGTTCCCCGAGCCGGTGAAGTTCGCCGTCGGGGCGGGTATCGGTGCGTTCCTCGCCATCATCGGCCTCGAGGAGATGCGCGTCGTCGTCGCCGACCCGGCGACGTACGTCACCCTCGGAGCGGTCGCCTCGGACCCGATCGCCATCGTCTCCGTGGTGGGGCTGTTCTTCACGTTCGCGCTGTACGCCCGCGGGATCCGGGGGAGCATCCTCATCGGCGTCCTCGCGACGACCGCAGCGGGCTACGCCGTCGCCGCCAGCGGCCTCGTCGGGTCGGAGGCCGCGGCCGCGCTTCGGGGGAACCTCGGCGCGGGCGCCAACTACGACATCACGCCGCTGGCGGGGGCGTTCCTCACCGGCCTCGGGAGCATCGAGGCGTTCTCGTTCGCGCTGGTCGTGTTCACGTTCTTCTTCGTCGACTTCTTCGACACCGCGGGGACGCTCACCGGCGTCTCGCAGGCCGGGGGGTTCCTCGACGAGAACGGCGACCTCCCGGAGATCGAGAAGCCGCTGATGGCCGACGCCGTCGGCACGACCGTCGGTGGGATGCTCGGCACCTCGACGGTGACGACGTACATCGAGTCCGCGACCGGCGTCGAGGAGGGTGGCCGGACCGGGATGACCGCGCTCGTGGTGGCACTCCTGTTCCTCGCCGCGCTCGCGCTCGTCCCGCTCGCCGCGGCTATTCCTCTGTATGCCTCGCACATCGCGCTGGTGGTGGTGGCGGTCATCATGCTCCGGAACCTCGTCGACGTCCAGTGGGACGACGTCACCCACGCCATCCCCGCGGGGATGACGGTGCTGATCATGCCGTTCACGTTCAACATCGGCTACGGCATCGCCGCCGGGATCATCTCCTACCCCGTGGTGAAGGCCGCGACCGGCGAGGCGAGCGACGTCTCGATGGCCCAGTGGGGCCTCGCGGTCGCGTTCGTCGTCTACTTCGTCGTCCGGACGGGCGGGTTCCTCTCCGGGAACGTCTGAGCAGCGACGACTGCTATAGTAGCGTTTGGAAGTCTTTACTCACGGACGGGCGGACGTTCCCGTCCGGAGTTTGTCATCGGTTCAAAGCGCTACTATAAGACCGGACACGCGACCGCCACCCCCACATCGGCCTCACCCCT
>JBEPXB010000410.1:0-3578 GCA_041642135.1 Halobacteriales archaeon
TGACCGACACGCCACGACTCGACGCGTACCACTTCTACGAGGAGAAGTGGGAGGACTACGACGCCCTGCGGGCGGCGTTCGACTGGGAGGTACCGGACCGGTTCAACACGGCGGCCTACGTCTGTGACCGGTGGGCCGAGGAACGGGGTCGTGTCGCGCTGTTCTACGAGGACGCCGACGGGCACACGGAGACGCACACGTTCCGGCAGCTCCGGAACGCGGCGAACCGGCTGGCGAACCACCTCGCGGACGCGGGGGTCGAACGCGGCGACCGGATCGGCGTGAACACCCCACAGCGCCCGGAGACCGTGATCGCGCACCTCGGGGCCTGGAAGCTCGGTGCGACCTCCATCCCGCTGTCGACGCTGTTCGGCCCCGACGGCCTTCGTTACCGGCTCGACGACGCCGCCGCCGTCGCGGCCGTCGTCGACGGGTCGAACCTGGAGGCGTTCCGCGAGGCGAGGGCCGAACTCCCGGATCTGCACACGGCACTCACGCTGGATGTGGACCCCGACCCCGACGCCGGCGAGACGGACTTCGACGACGCGCTTTCGGGATCGAGCCGCGAGTTCGACACCGTCGACACCGCGGCCGAGGACGAGTCGCTGCTGATCTACACCTCCGGGACGACGGGCGACCCGAAGGGCGTACGCCACGTCCAGCGGGTCCTCCTCGGGCACCTCCCCCTCTTTCTCACGACGTTCGGGAACGTGGAACTGACCGACCGGGACGTCTTCTGGACGCCGAGCGAGTGGGCGTGGATCGCCTCGCTGTTCGACGTGGTCTTCCCGGCGATGTACTACGGCCGGCCGGTGCTCGCGTACCGTGGCGGGCAGTTCGACCCGGAGACGGCGTTCGAGTTGATCGAGCGCTACGGCGTGACGAACTTCTTCGCGCCGCCGACGGCGCTCCGGATGATGCAGCAGGTCGAGGCCCCGGAGCGATTCGACGTCGAGTCGATCCGGACTATCGCCTCCGGCGGCGAGTCGCTCGGTCAGACCGTCAGCGAGTGGGCCGACGAGGTCTTCGCCGGGGCGGTCGTCCACGAGGGGTACGGCCAGACGGAGGCGAACATGCTCGTCGGGGACTGTACCGCGCTGTTCGAGTCCCGCGAGGGGAAGATCGGCCTCGCGGGTCCGGGCCACGAGGTCGAGATCGTCGACCCCGATACCGCGGAGGCGACGGTTCCGCGCGGCGAGACCGGCGAGATCGCCGTCCGCTACGAGGGGGACCCCGTCTGCTTCACCGAGTACTGGGACCTGCCCGAGAAGACCGACGCGAAGGTTACCAATGGCTGGCTCCTGACCGAGGACCTCGGGGTGATGGACGAGGACGGCTACCTCGAGTTCGTCGGCCGGAAGGACGACGTCATCATCTCCGCCGGCTACCGGATCGGTCCCGAGGAGATCGAGGACTCGCTGGCCGCCCACCCGGCGGTCGCCGACGCCGCCGTCATCGGCGTCCCCGACGAGGAACGCGGGGAAGTCCCGAAGGCGTTCGTCGTCCTCGCGTCGGGCCACGAGTCGAGCGAGGACCTGGTCGGGGCGCTCAAGGCACACGTCAGGGACCGGCTGGCGAAGTACGAGTACCCACGCGAGATCGAGTTCCTCGAGGAGATGCCGACGACGACGACCGGGAAGGTCCGGCGGGCCGACCTCCGCGAGCGCGAGGGACTGGAGTAGGTGGTCTCGAAGAAGTATACCGTAGATCACGTTCTCGATCCTCGTGCTACGCGTAGCACGTGTACTTATCCATCTACCGATATCATATTAAATATGTCATGTTGGATTTTTATATGATCGATACGCGCTCCCCCGAGATGCCCACCCAGGTCGGCATTCGGCGCCACAAACGTCGGGCTCGTCCGGGCATCGACACCGGCGCCGTCACCGGGACCATGTCTCATCCCGCGCTCGCGCTCGTCAGTATCTCTGGCCGCCCTCTCGGTGCTGTTCCTCCTCGCTTGTTGTTAGCCCTGTTCAATCCCTGAGGCGCTGTTCTGCTTTATTCTCACGGAGGGAAAAGGAACGATAACATGGTCTGGAAACGCCTCAGCAAACACTTTCCGAAGGCCGGTCCCTCGCATCTCTCGAAGTGTCCAGACTGTGGTGAGTTGTTCCTCGCACGGGTCGATATGAGGTATCACCGCGAGCAGGAACATCGCTAAGTGACCCGAACGGTCGATAGGCTATTCGCGCACCGTCGGGTCCACGCTCGGCATGGCTCTGTTGCCCTTCGATGGCGACGATAGGGGAAGCGGTATTTCCTCGAACAACTGATCTCGGGCTCGCGTCCTCTCGGCCAAGCGTTGCAGAAGTGGCTGACGAGCTGCCGACCCAGGATGGGGTGTATCCGCCCTGCACCGGGTCCGCGACGATGCCGCCGGAACAAGAACTATCCCCGGTGGCCGCCCACCGAGATGGACGGTACCAGACACCATGCCCGACGAACTCTCGTTCGGCGTCGTACTGCTCACCGAACACCCGGTCGAGGACTCGGCGGCCCGGCATCGCGAGGAACTGGAAGCGGGGGCACGGCTCGCCGAGTCGCTCGGGTACGACTCGCTCTGGGTCGGCGAACACCACGTCACCGACCGGACCTTCTTCGAGAACTTCGGGACCCTCGCGTACCTCGCCGGGATCACCGACTCGATACGGATCGGGACGTCGGTCTGTCTCGCCCCGTTGCACAACCCCGTCCTCCTCGCCGAGCGGGTCGCCACCCTCGACGTGCTCTGCGACGGCCGGTTCACGTTCGGCGTCGCCGCGGGCTACCGCGAGGCGGAGTTCGAGGTCCTCGGCGTCGACCACTCGACGCGCGGCGACCGGCTCGACGAGACGCTCGATATCCTCGAGGCGCTCTGGGAGCACGATGACGTCAGCCACGACGGCGACCTGTTCGGGTTCGAGGACGTCTCGGTCAACCCCAAACCGCTCCAGGACGGCGGACCGCCGGTCTGGGTCGGGGGGACGGCCCCGCGACCGGTGCGACGGGCGGCGACGCGGGGCGACGCCTGGTTCGTCGACCCCCGCGTCTCGGTGCCGAAACTCGAGCGCCCCGCGGCGTACTACGACGAACAGCTCGAGGAACACGGCCGGACACCGTCGGAACGGCCGGTCTGGCGGGAGGTGTTCGTCGCCGAGACGACCGAGGCAGCCGTCGAAACCGCGCGCCCGTACCTCGTCGAGAAGTACGACACGTACCTCGGCTGGGGCGCAGAGGACGGGGTGGGCGGGGACACGGTCGACGCGGGGTTCGAGGACCTCGCGGCCGACCGGTTCCTCGTCGGGACGCCCGAAGAGGTGGTCGAGGGGATCGAGCGGTATCGGCGGGAGTTCGGCATGGACCACCTCGTCCTGCGCTCGCGGTGGCCGGGGATGCCCGTCGAGACGGCACGGGACTCCTACCGCCTGTTCGCCGAGGAGGTGATGCCGCGCTTCGAGTGAGAGCTGTCGTCCGTTCTCGCGTCGACCCGCGTGGCTCGCGCGTTCCCGCGCCGATTCGCAGCGACCACAAGACGTTCAACCGGCCGTCCGCAACGCCGACGCGCACCCAGGCCGCACGCCACGGACTGGGGT
>JBEPXB010000411.1:0-3569 GCA_041642135.1 Halobacteriales archaeon
CATCGGGCCGCGGGTAGCTCCGGAAAAGCGCCCGTCGGTGATCATCGCGACGTCGTCCTCGTGGCCCGCGCCGACGACGGCCGCGGTCACGCCGAGCATCTCGCGCATCCCCGGGCCGCCCTGGGGGCCCTCGTTCCGGATGACCAGGACGTCACCGCTCTCGATGTGGCCCTCCTGGACGTACGCCATCGCGTCCTCCTCGTTCTCGAAGACGCGCGCGGGCCCCTCGTGGTGGAAGTTGTCCTCGCCGGTCACCTTCAGCACCGCGCCCTCGGGCGCGAGGTTCCCCTTCAGGATCTTGATGGCGCCCTCCTCGTGGAGCGGCTCCTCGACCGTGTAGAGGAAGTCCGCCTCGATCTCCTCGTCCGGCGGCAGGTCGAGCGTCTCGAGCTCCTCGGCGATGGTCCGGCCGGTGACGGTCATCGCGTCGCCGTGGATGTATCCTCCCTCCAGCAGTCGGCGGATGACCACGGGGACGCCGCCGATCTCGTGGAGGTCGTTCATCACCCGCGAGCCGCCCGGCTGGAGGTTGGCGATCTTCGGCGTCCGGCGGCTGATCTCGTCGAACGTCTCGATGTCGAGGTCGATACCGGCTTCGGCCGCCATCGCGAGCAGGTGGAGCACGCCATTAGTAGAGCCCCCGAGGGCGACCTGCACCGCGATGGCGTTCTCGAAGCTCTCCTTCGTGAGGATATCGGAGGGCTTCCGGTCGTTCTCCACGCAGTCGAGGACGACCTCGCCCGCCTCGCGGGCCACCTCGTAGCGCGACTCGTCCTCGGCCGGCGGGCTCGCGGACCCGAGCGGGGCCAGGCCGATGGCCTCGGAGATGCTCGCCATCGTGTTGGCGGTGAACATCCCCCCACAGGAGCCCGCGCCCGGACACGCGTGATGCTCCATCTCCTCGAGTTCCTCCTCGGTCATGTCGCCGTGGGCCACCGCCCCGACGCCCTCGAAGACGTTCTGGACGGTGATCTCCCGACCCTCGTGCTCGCCGGGCATGATCGAGCCGCCGTAGAGGAAGACGCTCGGGAGATCGGTGCGGATGGCGGCCATCATCATCCCGGGCAGGTTCTTGTCACAGCCGGCGACGGTGACGAGCGCGTCCATCCGCTCGCCGAACGACACCAGCTCGACGGAGTCGGCGATGAGCTCTCTAGATATGAGCGACGTCTTCATCCCCTCGGTCCCCATCGAGATGGCGTCGGAGATGGTGACGGTGCCGAACTCGATCGGCATCCCCCCCGCCGCGTCGATCCCCTCGATCGCGGCCTGGGCGACGTCGTCGAGGTGGACGTTACAGGGGGTGATGTCCGCCGCGGGGTTCGGCACGCCGACCATCGGCGAGGCGAGGTCCTCGTCGTCGAAGCCCATCGCCCGGAACATCGCCCGGTGGGGTGCCCGCTCGTACCCCTCGGTGACCTCGCGAGAGCGCAGTCCCTCGGGCTTCTCGGGTTCGCCGTCCGCCTCCGGCCGCTCCTGTTGCTGGCTCATGGTCGGGCGTCGTCGTGGGTGGGCTTAACTCCCGTGGAGTGACAGCCCCGGGTGTCCGACCGGGGTCGGGGGATCCCGTCCAGTCGAAAACCCCAAACGCGCACCGCACCCATCCCCGGGCGTGCCACGCGTCACCGTCACGACCGGCGCCCGACTCCACGCCGGCTTCCGCAACCTCTCGCTGTCGCTCGCGCGGCTCTACGGCGGCGTCGGCCTCGCGCTCGCCGAACCGCGGACGACGGTCGTCGCCGAACCCGCGTCGGACGTGACGGTGGCCGACGCGATCGACGGGGCGCACGGGGTCGACGGAACCGACGGGACGAACGGGGCCGATGGGATCGACGACAGTTCGGACGACGTGCTCGCCGCCGTCGCCGACTACGCCCGCCGGACCTGTGATCTACTCGATCTCCCCGGGGCCCGCGTCGAGGTCGGCGAGCGGCTCCCCCGGCACGTCGGTCTCGGCAGCGGAACCCAGCTGGCGCTCGCGACGTACGCGGCGGTCGCGCGGGCGAACGGCGCCGACCCGCAGCCCCGAGAGGACGCTCCCGCGCTCGGCCGCGGCGGACGCTCGGGGGTCGGCGTCGCGGCCTTCGAATCGGGTGGGTTCGTCGCCGACGCGGGCCACCCGACCGAGCGGTTCACGACCAGCCCGCCCGCCGACGGGGAGTGGACCGTCCCGTCCGTCCTCGCGCGGTACGACCTCCCGTCGGACTGGCGGATCTGTCTGGTCCTTCCGGCGGCCGAGACGGGCCGCCACGGCGAGGCCGAGGACAGAAGCATCCGAGGGGTCGTCGAACGGGCGGACCCCGACCTCGCCGAGGAACTGGCTTCGCTGCTCGTCGACCGGCTCCTCCCGGCGGCCGTCGAGGGTCGGACCGAGGCGTTCGGCGCGGCGCTCGCCGAGTTCGGCCGGCTCAACGGCGCCTGGTACGCCGACGTCCAGGGCGGGGTCTACCGCCCGCCGGCGGGCCGGGTCGTCGAGGCACTCTCCGGATCGCCGGCGGTCGCCGGCGCCGGCCAGTCCTCCTGGGGACCGGCCGTGTGGGCGCTCACCGACGCCGACCGCGCGGCCGAGGCCCGGACGGCAGCCGAAAAGGCACTCGAGGCGGCCGACTGCGAGGGCCGGGTCGTCCTCACCCGGCCGCGGAACGACGGTGCGACGGTCACCGTCGAGGACCGGCCGTAGGCCGGGGTCCCCTCGTCCCGCCCGGCAGTGTGCCACCCCGGGCGACCGGCCCTCAGCGGTCCTTGTAGTCCTTCTGCGGGACCTCGACCGTCGGCGCGTCGGCCGCCTGCCACGCGGTGAACCCGCCCTCGAGGTGCGCGACGTCCGGGTAGCCCATCGCCCGGAGGTCCCTGGCGGCCAGCGCCGACCGACCGCCCTCGTTGCAGTAGAGCACGTAGCGGTTCGCCGGGTCGAAAAACGGCTTGTAGTAGTCGGTTTCGGGATCGGCCCAGAACTCGATCATCCCCCTCGGCGCGTGCTCGGCGTCCGGTATCGACCCCTCGATCCACACCTCGCGGATGTCGCGGATGTCCACGGGTATCGACTCGCCGGCATCGAGTTCGTCTCGGAACTCGGCGACGCTCAGCGACTCGACCGCCTCGTCGGCCTCCTCGACCATCCCCCAGGCGGTTCGCTCGAGCCGAAAGTCGGGCTCGCCGTCATCGGTTTCGTCGGTCACGGCCGGCCGGACGGAGGGGTGCCACCTAAGCGTTGTTCGACGGCTCCCCTGGACGAAAGCTTTGTCCGGCGCGTGGGGGTAGGTCGAGCATGACCGAGCGATTCGGCGGGCAGGTGGCGGTCGTCACCGGGTCGACCCGCGGCATCGGCGAGGCCATCGTCCGTCGACTCGCCGACGAGGGCGCGAGCGTCGTCGTCAGCGGCCGGACGGTCGAGGAGGGCGAGGCCGTCGCCGCGACGATACGGGAGGCGGACGGCGAGGCGGCGTTCGTCCGGACGGACATGCGCGACCCCGGCTCCATCGAGGCGCTGGTCGCCGAGACGGTCGACCGGTACGGCGGCGTCGACGTCCTCGTCAACAACGCGGCCGTGGAGACGAACACGGGCGCCG
>JBEPXB010000412.1:0-3568 GCA_041642135.1 Halobacteriales archaeon
CTCGAGGAACTCCGCGACGGCCGTCGCGTTCTCCTCGTGGCGCTCCATCCGTAGCGGGAGCGTCCGAACGCCCCGGAGGACGAGGAAGGCGTCGAACGGCGAGAGCATACTGCCGAACCCGACCCGCTGGAGGAACCCGGTCTCCTCGAGGAGCGCGTCGTCGTCCGCGACGAGCACGCCCCCCACGGAGTCGCTGTGACCGTTGAGGTACTTCGTCGTGCTGTGGACGACCAGATCCGCCCCGAGGTCGAGCGGCCGCTGGAAGTAGGGGCTCATGAACGTGTTGTCGACGCCCAGGGTCGCCCCGCCGTCGTGGGCGATCCCGGCGATGGCCTCGATGTCACAGAGGTGCATCAGCGGGTTGGTCGGGGACTCCATCCAGACGAGTTCGGTCTCGGGGCGCATCGCGTCGGCGACGTTCGCCGGGTCGCGGGCGTCGACGAACGTCGTCTCGATCCCCAGGCGCTCGCCGAACAGCCGCGAGAGCATCGTCTTGGTGCCGCCGTAGAGGTCGTCGAAGGCGACGACGTGGTCGCCGGGGCGGAGCGTCGCGGTCATCGCGGCGGCGATGGCGGCTGTCCCGGAGGCGAACGCCAGCGCGCCCGCCCCGCCGGAGAGCGCCGCCAGCCGGTTCTCGAGGGCGTTCCGCGTCTGGTTCGAGAGCCGCGAGTAGAGGTACTCGCCCGCATCGGGATCCAGCGACTCGAGGTCCCCCTCCGGGTCGAGCCCGTCGACCGCGTACGTGGTCGTCAGGTGGATCGGCGTGACGACGTCCTCGACCGACGAGCGGGCCGTACCGCTCTCGCCGTGGGTGACCGCCAGTGTCTCGAACCGACGCCCGTGTTCGTCCATGGGGGCCGCAGGGGGACCACGCCCGTAAGCGTTCCCACCGACGGGGCGCGGAATAACCCACGATAATCCGCGAACGGACCGAATTATCCGGACTAATCGGCCCGTCGGCCCGGACGAGATAACCATGGCGAATACACCAGCAGGTGCGGGCGTTCTTCCGGGCGGGCCGACGCAGGCGTTATGCCCCGAGGCAGGGATGGGGGGACGATGACTGGCACCCGATCCCGCGCGGAACGGCGCGACCGCCTCCTGACCGTCGAGGGCCTCGAGATACACTACTCCGAGTGGGGCGACCCGGACGGGGACCCCGTGGTCTGCGTCCACGGCTTCTCGCGGAACGGGCGGGCGTTCGATACCCTGGCCCGCACGCTCGCCGACGAGGGGTTTCGCGTCCTCTGCCCGGACGTACCCGGACGCGGACTGAGCGAGTGGAGCACGGAACCCGAACGGGACTACCGGCCCGACGACCCCGACGGGCTCCCGCGCTACCTCCGGGGGTTCTGCGAGGAACTCGTCGACGACGAGACGGTACGGTGGGTCGGGACGTCGATGGGCGGGGCGCTCGGCATCCGGCTCGCCGGTGGCGCGCTCGGCGACCGGATCAGCCACCTGGTCGTCAACGACATCGGACCCGGACCGGTCGACCTCGACCCGGTGGACTCCACCACGAGCGACCACATCCGGCAGTACCGCGATCCGCCGACGTTCGGGACTCTGGGAGAACTCGAGACGTACTTCGAGGAGCGCTACGGCGACCGCGACCCGTCGGTCGACCTACGGCACATGACGGTCACCTCCGTGCGCCGGACCGATGACGGGACCTGGACCCACGACTACGACCCCGCCATCGTCGACGCCTACCTCGCCAGGGAGGGACCCCGTGACCTCTGGACGGAGTGGGACGCCATCGAGGCGGAGACGCTCGTGCTCCGGGGGACCGAGACGCAGATCCTCCCCGAGTCCGAGTTCGAGGCGATGCGGTCCCGCGGACCCGAAACGGCGGTCCTGGAGCTCCCGGGCGTCGGCCACGCGCCGTCGCTCGCCACCGACGAGCAGGTCGAGGCCGTCGTCTCGTTCCTGTCGTAGCAGCGGACCGCGTCGGTAGTCGAGTTCGGGGAAGCGTCGCTCCTCCGGAGGAGCCGCCGTGGACGGGAACGTGAGTGGGGGCTTTCGTGGATATCAGAACGGCGGAGTAGTCCCCCCTCCTCTGCCGACCGCTCGGGTCCAGACTCGTACGGACTGCTGTAACGATGTACCGGCGATCACCCGGGCGGGGTCAGTGATCGCCGGGAACGGACGACAACGATCCGTATCAGTCCCCACCTAGCGCGTCCAGCCGGAACTCGAAGGCCGCGACGGGTACCTCCAGGTCGTGTTCGACCAGTACGGCGGGGTGGAGTTCGCCGACCACGCCGACCGACTCCCCGTCGATGACCACCTCGGCGACCCGGCCGGGGACGAACGACGGGTGCTCTGTGGCGGGCGTCTCGAGGTCGGCGGAGAACGCCCGACAGAGCGCCGCCAGCCGGGATTTGGCGTCCTCGTAGGAGGCGTCCGTCCGCGCGAGGACGGCCGCGACGTGCCGCGCCTCGGCGACCCCCGTGCTCTCGGCGTCGTCGCGGTGGGCGGCGAGGCCGACCTCGGCGAGGTCCTGCGGGTACGCCCGGTGGGTGTTCCGCTCTAGCACCATCGCGAGCGAGGGGAGCGCCCACGTCCGAAGCATCGTGTAGTCCTCGCTGTAGGGTTCGGTGATGGTCACGGGCTCGGCCGCGCCGAAGGCCCCGGTGCCGGGGTCGAGGTTCATCCGCTCGTAGTTCTCGACCTCGCTGATCATGTGGAAGTCCAGCAGGTCCTCGAAACCGAGCCCGACGAGCGCGTCGCGGGCGGCGTCCTCCAGCCGCGAGCGCTCGTGTCGACCACCCACCGTGGAGACGTCGGGGTACTTCGGTTCCAGGTCGTTGAACCCGTAGGCACGGCCCACGTCGTCGACGAGGTCGAGCGCGTGGAGGACGTCCACCCGGTAGGGTGGGACGTCGACCTCGTATTCGACCTCGTCGTCGCCGACCTCGGCGGTCGAGGCGTCGAGTCCCGAGCGCTCGAACAGGTCGACGACCTCCTCGCTCTCGAGCGAGATACCCATGATCGACTCGATCCGCTCGTGGGCGACGGACTTGCGGTCCGTCGAGAAGTCGGGACGGACGTGTTCGCGGTCCGGATACTCGACCCGGACGTCCTCGACGCGACCGCCGCGGGCGTCGAGCGCGTAGCAGACGATGTTCAGCATCCGGTCGATCGTCCACTGGTCCGTGCCGGTCATCTCGATCAGCAGGTCCCGTGAGCCCTCGTCGACCTCCGTGCGCTTGCCGTTGATCACCGGCGGGAACGAGAACAGGCCGATCTCGTCGTAGATGGCCGGGTACCGTCCGTAGTCCTCGACGATCGGGGCATACGTCCGCCCGGTCGGGTGGTCGGTGAGTACCTCCGCGGGCGTCATGTCGGTGTCGGCCTCGAGCGGGACGAACCGGTCGCCGTCTGGTTCGACCCCGCGGTAAGTGATGGTCTTGGACTGGCCGCCCTCCCCGCCGCTCCCCGCCGCCCGCCCTTTCAACATCGTCAGGTCGTGAACGCCGATGGCCCCCTTCGCCCGCTTGCGGCCCATCGTCGCGTGGAGTTTCTCCTGGAGCTGGATGAGCGACTCCAGCTTCGCCTCGCTCAT
>JBEPXB010000413.1:0-3557 GCA_041642135.1 Halobacteriales archaeon
CGGCGTTCCGGGTCACTGGCGTCCCTCCCGGCGGTTCGAGGGGGGACGGCGCATCACCGCACCCCCCGGCGCTTCGAGGAGTCGTCGTCCCGACCGAGCACCTGCTTGAGGAAGTTCATCCACCGCTTCTGGTCCATCGCCTCCTGTCGCTTCGCCTCGCCCTCGATGTCGGAGGGGCCGAGACTCTGTAGTGCCTCGAGCGCCCGGTCGATACCGACGATCGACTCCGCGAGGCGCTCGCCCTCCTCGAAGTCGATCTCCCCACGCTCGATGCGCTGCTTGCGCTGGAGCCGCTCGCGCCGGAGGTTCTTCTTCGCCTCCTCGACGCGCTCGCGCTCGCCCGGCGGGACGGTCTCCCGGCGCTTGATCTCGAAGACGAACTCGTGGAGGTCTACCTCCTGGCCCTGGACCGTGACCCGCTCGGGGATGGAGACGCCCACGGTCGCCCCCTCGCGCCCGATCCGCTCGAGGAGCCGTTTTCGCTCGTACTCGTCCATCTCTTGGCTACCTGTCGGGCCGCCAGCGTCAAATATCGAGTGGACGCGGCCACGGTCGTGTCCGGGCGCCGAGACCGGTCCGGCACCGGCACCCGCCCTCCGAAACCCACAAGCGGACCCCTCACGCAGGGAGTTCATGGACGTCCTCGGCCGGTACGAGCCGCTGGTGGACGATACGGGAGCCTTCCGTGCGGCCTGCGAGCGCCCGCTCCCGTCGGTCGTCCGCGCCAACACGATCAAGGCCACGCCCCAGCGGGTCCGCCGGGCCTACGACGAGGCCGGTCTCGGCTACGAGCGCGTCGACTGGCACGACGGCCTCCTCCGGCTCGACGGCGAGAACCCGGGCAACTCCTGGCCGTACGTCCACGGCTGGGTGTACGGGCAGGAGGAGGTCTCTGCCGTGCCCGCCGAGGTGCTCGACCCCCGACCGGGCGACCGGGTGTTCGACGCTGCCGCCGCCCCGGGGAGCAAGACGACCCAGCTCGCCGCGCTGATGGACGATTCGGGACTGCTGGTCGCGAACGACAACAACCTCGGCCGGCTCTCGGCGCTCCGGTCGAACACAGAGCGCTGTGGCGTCACGAACGTCGTCGTCACCAAGCAGGACGCCCGAAACTTCTCGCTGAAACCGTTCGGCCTCGAACCCTTCGACCGCGTGCTCGTCGACGCGCCCTGCTCCTGCGAGGGGACGATACGCAAGAACCCGGACGCGCTCGACGAGTGGACGCTCTCGCACGTCGAGGGCATCGCTGGCGTCCAGAAGGGGATACTGAAGCGGGCCGTGGAGGTGACCCGCGAGGGTGGGACCGTGGTCTACTCGACGTGTACGTTCGCGCCCGAGGAGAACGAGGCCGTGCTCGACTTCGTGCTCGGCGAGCGGGACTGCCGGCTCGTCGAGTTCGACCTGCCGCTCGAGTCCTCGCCCGGCGTGGTCGAGTGGGAGGGCGAGTCGTTCGACCCGTCCGTCGGGAAGGCCCGGCGGATCTACCCACACCAGAACGACACGGGCGGGTTCTTCTGTGCGAAACTGGAGGTCGGCGCATGAGCGCGCGACGGACGGCCGGCGTGCGGAGGCGACCGACCGTGGGGGTGGGGCCATGAGCGAGAACCGTCCACAGACCTTCGAGCGCCTGCCCGCGACCGACGAGGAACGCGAGGTCGAGGGCCGCGCCACCCGCGAGGCCGTCGTCGACTTCTGGACCGGCCGGTACGGCCTCCCGCTCGACACGTTCGAGGACTACACGTTCTGGGAGAAGGGCGCGGGCAAGGTGTGGGCGTTCGCGGCCGACCTGCCGGCCCCCGCCGAGGTCGAGGCGCTCGGGATGACGTTCCTCCGCACCCGACAGGAGCACTGGAAGCCGACGACCGACGCCGTCCAGCGATTCGGGCGCGAGGCGACGCGGAACGTGATCGTTCTGGAGGCGGACGAGGCCCGGGCGTTCCTCGCCGGGGAGACCCGGGAGATCGAGCGGTGGGGCGGCGACTGGGGCTACCTGATCGCGGCCCACGAGATCGCCGGCGCGGTCGAGCCCATCGGCGTCGGGCTCTACCTCTACGGCGAACTGCGCTCGCAGGTGCCGAAGGGTCGACGGCGGGAGCTCTGATCGATCCCCACCGCCGACGCACGCCGCCGACCGATACGGACTGTTGTAGTCCTTTATCGGCGAGCACCGACACCGCCCGGGCGATCACCGGTACATCGTTACAACAGTCCGTACGAATCGCGTCGAACTGGTCCCGAATCGTGCCGATGTCGGTGGTTCCGTGCGACGACACGTTCGGAGCGCCCGTCGAAACTGCACGGATACCTTGGTCGATAAGGCAGTGTTTCTTTGCGGCGTGGTACTCTATGACGTGACAAGGTGGTACGAATTCGGAAGGCCAACCCACTCACCGAAGGAGTCCAGCCCCCACCAGTGTGACCTTCTGTGACGGTATTCGTGGCGACGTTCCATCCGCTTCTGACCGTCGCCTTTGACGTCCGGCTTCGTTTCGGAGGTGCTGCCGTATCCGAACCCATCGAACCTCCGGACGGTGGTGCCTGGCGCCGGAGCCATCGCGGCGCGTCGGCTCGTACCTGGATGACGCTACGTTCCCCTGCGGAGGGACCCGCTCGCCCGACGTCCGGTGGGCTCAGGTCGACCGTGAGGTCCCTATCGAAGCAGACCACGAACGCCGAGCCGTCATAGGGGTTATCGTAGTTATTCGGATACTCCCGTCTCGGGACCATGCCGCCCGACACGCGGCCGTGGGTCGAATCCGCCGGCCGGTTACGATAACCCCTATCACTTCTCCCGGAGGACGCCGCCGCTCAGCCCCTCCCACTCGACGCGGTAGTCCAGCCGCGAGAGGGCGGCGCTCGCGTCGTCGATGCCGTACTCCTCGAGGACTGCCTCGGCCTCGTCGAGCGACGTCCCCGCTTCGAGCCGCCCGGCGAGTTCGTCGAACACCGCCGGCCGGACGAGCGTCCGTCCCACGCGTTCGTGCTCGGGGAACCGTTTCCCCTCCAGGGTCGTCTCGCTGACGCCGTTCTCGGCGGCGAGGGCGGCGAGCGTCGTCACGTCCGAGTCCGGGACGAACTCGTCGGGCAGGTCGGCGGCGCTCTCGGCGACGAGGCGGTCCTCGTACGCCCGGAGCGCGTTCCGGACGTCCTTCACCCGGACCGACCCCCGGTAGGGGATGGCGCCGTCGGTGAGCGACTCGACCTCCTCGCCGACGCCGAGCGACTCGTCGACGGCGACGAGGAACGCGACGTCCTCGAGGTCACTGAACCGCGAGAGCTTCTTCTCGACGTACTCGGGCGTCCAGAACCCCATGATCTCGAAGAACACGCGGAACCCGGAGTGTTTCCAGTCGAACGCGAAATCGGGGATGACGACGTGTTCGCCCGCGGCGAGCGGCTCGGGCTCGCGGGTCAGCGCCCAGTCGAGGTCGAGCGACTCGAACCGGGCGGCGAAGTCGGCCTCCACGGCGGAGTCGTACGTCGGTTCGATCACCGGCTCCGTTCCGGGTACGGTGACGTCGCCGGTCGTGAGCCGTAGTGTCCGCTCGGTCCCGCGG
>JBEPXB010000414.1:0-3547 GCA_041642135.1 Halobacteriales archaeon
CGGGGTGATCGACGGGACGGTCAACCTCGTCTCCTCGATCTCGCTGTTCTCCGGGGACCGGCTGCGGCGGATCCAGACGGGCATCGTCTCGAACTACGCGGCCCTCATCACGCTGGGGCTCGTGCTACTGCTGGTGGCCTTCGGGGTCACCGGGGGGTGGTTCTAGATGCTGATCGAACTGCTCATCGGGCTCTGCCTGCTGGGCGCCGGTGTGGTGTTCTTCCTCCCCGACGAGTGGGCGCCGAAGGTCTCGCTCGGGTGGAGCCTCGCGCCGCTCGCGGTCTCGCTCTACATGTACGCCCTCTTCGACGGCGTCGGCAACGCGCTGATCGCCGGCCCGGACTCGGAGATCGCCTTCGAGACGATGGCCGAGTGGGTCACGCTCGGCCCGTACGGCCTGAACTGGCACGTCGGCCTCGACGGGGTCTCGATGCCGCTCGTCCTGCTGGCGACGGTGCTCACCACGCTAGCGATACTGGCGTCGTGGACGCCGATCGACGAGCGCGAGAGCCAGTTCTACGGGCTCGTGCTGTTCATGGAGGCCGCGCTGATCGGCGTCTTCTCGGCGCTCGACTTCTTCGTCTGGTTCGTCTTCTGGGAGGGCGTCCTCGTGCCGATGTACTTCCTCGTCGGCGTCTGGGGCGGCCCGCGACGGAAGTACGCCGCGATCAAGTTCTTCGTCTACACGAACATCGCCTCGCTGGTGATGTTCATCGGGTTCTTCGGGCTCGTCTTCGGGCTCGGCGACTCGATCACCACGCTCGACATGCCGGCCATCGCCGGCGCGCTGCGGGCGGGCGAACTCGGCGGGCTGGGACTGCTCTCGGCGCCGCAGGTCGCCTCGCTGGCGTTCTTCGCGATGTTCGTCGGCTTCGGTGTGAAGGTACCCATCGTCCCGTTCCACACCTGGCTGCCGGACGCCCACGTCGAGGCGCCGACGCCCATCTCAGTGCTGCTGGCGGGCGTACTCCTGAAGATGGGGACGTACGCGATGCTCCGGTTCAACTTCACCATGCTCCCCGGAGTCGCCCGCGAGTGGGCGGTGCCGATCGCCATCGTGGCCGTGGTGTCGGTCATCTACGGCGCGTTCCTCGCGCTGGCCCAGCAGGATCTCAAGCGCATCGTCGCCTACTCGTCGGTCTCCTCGATGGGCTACGTCATCCTCGGGCTGGTCGCGTACAACACGTACGGCTTCGGCGGGGCGACGTTCCAGATGGTCTCCCACGGGCTCATCTCGGGGCTGATGTTCGCCTGTGTCGGCGTCGTCTACAACGTCACCCACACGCGGATGGTGGGCGACATGTCGGGACTCGCCGAGAAGATGCCCGTCACGGTGGGCGCGTTCGTCGCCGGGGCGTTCGGCTACGCCGGCCTGCCGCTGATGGCCGGCTTCGCCGCAGAGTTCTTCGTCTTCGTCGGCGCGTTCCAGTCGACCGTGATGGGCGGCAACGGGATGGCGGTGTTCACGGCCGTCGCGATGTTCGGCATCGTCGTCGTCGCCGGCTACCTGCTGTGGGCGATGCAGCGCACGCTGTTCGGCCCGTTCCGGGTCGACACGGACTACGAGATCACGCGGGCCGCACGCCACGACGTGCTCCCGCTGGTCACGCTCATCGTGCTCATCGTCGCGCTGGGCACGTTCCCGGAGATCTTCTTCGACATGATACAGGACGCCGTCAACCCGGTGATCGACCTGAGTGAGGTAACGCTGAACGTCGGAGGTGGTTCCTGATGTTCGGATCGACGGGCCTCGCTGAGGCCGCGCTCGCGCCGCTGGCCATTAGCCCCGACTGGGCGGCGATGGCACCCGCGCTCGTGATCGGCGTCTTCGTCCTCGTGCTCTTCGCGGTCGACAGCATCGACCCCGACTCCTCGAACAACGCCCTGCTGGCAGGGCTGGCGGCACTCGGTGCGCTCACGGCGATGATCGTCACGGGCGTCTACCTCGTCGCCGGCGTCGGCCAGGTCGACGGCCCGGTCGAACTCTACCGCGGCTCGCTCGTCGTCGACGGGATGGCGCTGTTGTTCACGTTCATCTTCACGAGTGTCGCCGCACTGGTCTGCGTGGCGAGCTACGACTACCTCGAGGGCCAGGAGTACCAGGCCGAGTACTACATGCTCGTCCTGCTGGCGACGCTCGGGATGTCGCTGATGGCGACGGCGAACTCCCTCGCCACCGTCTTCGTCGCGCTCGAACTCGCGTCGCTGCCCTCCTACGCCCTCGTGGCGTTCCTGAAGGGCAACCGCGGGAGCGTCGAAGCAGGATTGAAATACTTCCTCATCGGGGCGCTCTCCTCGGCGGTGTTCGCCTACGGCGTCTCGCTGGTCTACGGCGTCACCGGCGCCCTCTCGCTGCCGGCGGTCGCAGACGCGCTCTCGGGCGGGACGAGTCTGCCGGGGCTGCTCGGTATCGGCGTGCTGATGGTCGCCGGCGGCTTCGCGTTCAAGACCGCGAGCGTCCCGTTCCACTTCTGGGCGCCGGAGGCCTACGAGGGCGCGCCCGCCCCGGTCAGCGCGTTCCTCTCCTCGGCCTCGAAGGCCGCCGGGTTCGTCGTCCTCTACCGCGTGTTCGTGACGGCGTTCCCCATCGCGGACGTCGCCGCGAGCATCGACTGGGTGCTCGCGTTCCAGGTGCTCGCGGTCGTCACGATGACGCTCGGCAACTTCGCGGCCGCCACCCAGGAGAACGTAAAGCGGATGCTCGCGTACTCCTCGATCGGCCACGCGGGCTACGTCCTCATCGGCGTGGCGGCGCTGACCGGTGCCGGTAACTCCGACATCGTCCTCGGCGCGGGGATGCTGCACATGCTCGTCTACGGGTTCATGAACACGGGCGCGTTCCTGTTCATCGCCATGGTCGAGTACTGGGGTGTCGGCCGCACGTTCGAGGACTACAACGGCCTGGCGACGAAGGCGCCCGTCGCGAGCGTCGCCATGACGGTGTTCATGTTCTCGCTCGCGGGGCTCCCCGTCGGCGGCGGGTTCCTCTCGAAGTACTACCTGTTCGCCGGGGCGGTCGGCGCGGGCGTCTGGTGGCTCGCGCTCGTCGGCGCGATAAACAGCGCCCTCTCGCTGTTCTACTACTCGCGGGTGGTGAAGGCGATGTGGATCGAGGAGCCGAACGGGAACCTCGACGCGATCGACGCGCGCGGCTACCCGAGCGGGCTCTACGCGGCCGTGATCGTCGCCGGCGTCGTTACGGTACTGTTACTCCCGGCCATCGGGTTCTTCTCCGGGACCGCGTTCGACGCCGCCGCCGCGCTGTTCTGAGCGCGACGCTTTCGGGTTCGCTTCTCGCTCGTCTCTTCCCACTCATCGCGTCTCCCTTCCAGCCCTTCGTTCGGCCCCCGGAGCCCTATCGATCCGACCGCCATCGGCTCACCGCCACGCGCTACCGCGTGCTGGACCGCGGAGCGCCCGCCTTTACGGGTTCCGGACGCTTCGACGCCGGTTTTGCCGAACGCGTCGCCGATGACGGTGGGTTTTAGACGGTGTGACCGGAACGGGACCCTGTGACGTCGCGGCTCGTCCTCGGCTGTGGGACGTT
>JBEPXB010000415.1:0-3547 GCA_041642135.1 Halobacteriales archaeon
CCGGTGGCCGACCCGCCGGGCGTGGCGAGCCGCGAGCGGACCACGTCGCTCGCGGACTGGCGCGACAGCGTGAACGCCGCCGTCGACCGCATCCGGGACGGGGAACTCCGGAAGGTAGTCCTCGCCCAGGCGCTCCGGGCGACGCTAGCCTCGCCGCTCTCGGTGCCGGACGTCCTCTCGCGGCTCGGCGAGCGCTACCCCGACTGCTACCGCTTCCTCTTCGGCCCGGAGGGCGGTGGCTCCTTTTTCGGCGCGACGCCCGAGCGGCTCGTCACGCTTCGCGGCCGGACCGTCGAGACGGGCGCGCTCGCCGGCACCACCGGTCGCGGCGACACCCCCGAGGAGGACGAGTGGCTGGCCCGCGAACTGTTCGACGACCCGAAGAACACGCACGAGCACGAACTCGTCGCCGACGCGGTCCGCGAGCAGCTCGAACCGCTCGCCTCGAGCGTCGCGACCGGGAGTCGCCGGGTCCGCCGGCTCGCGACCGTCCAGCACCTCGAGACGCCGATCACCGCCGAACTCGCAGAGGACGAGCACGTCCTGTCGCTGGTCGAGGCGCTCCACCCCACGCCCGCCGTCGGCGGGCTCCCCCCCGGCCGCGCGCTGCGGACCATCCGCGAGACCGAGCGGTTCGACCGCGGGTGGTACGCCGCTCCCGTCGGCTGGTTCGACGCCGCCGGCTACGGCTCGTTCGCCGTGGCGCTCCGCTCGGCCGTGGCGCGCGAGGACGTCGCCACCCTGTTCGCCGGCGTCGGCATCGTCGCCGACTCGGACCCCGACCGCGAGTGGGACGAGGTCGACCTGAAGTACCGGCCGGTCCTCGACGAACTCGAATGACCGGCGACGACCGGCGGATCCGGGAGGACGGTCGGCCGGACCCCGCCGACGCCCCCAATCGGAACACGCTCTGGGGCCGGGCGATCGTCGACGAACTCGCGAAGGCCGGCGTCGAGGCCGCATGCATCGCCCCGGGCTCGCGCTCGACGCCGCTGACCGTCGCCTTCGCCGAACACTCCGACGTGCGCGTGTACTCCCACCTCGACGAGCGCTCGGCCGCCTTCTTCGCGCTCGGCCGTGCCCGCCGGACCGGTCGGCCCACGCCGCTCGTCTGTACCTCCGGGACCGCGGCGGCGAACTTCCACCCCGCGGTGGTCGAGGCGAACCAGTCGCGGGTTCCGATGGTCGTCCTCACCGCCGACCGGCCCCGCGAGCTGCAGGACTCGGGGGCGAACCAGACCGTCGACCAGGAGAAGCTCTACGGCGACGCCGTCCGCTCCTACCGCACCCTCGCCGAGCCCGAGCCCGAGGCCCGGAAGGTCCGCTCGCTCCGGACGACCGTCTCGCGGGCCGTCCACACCAGCACGGGAACTCCGCCGGGGCCGGTCCACCTGAACGTCCCGTTTCGAAAGCCGCTCGAACCGACGCCGGTCGAGGGGGACGTCCCCGAGGGGTGGGCAGGGGACCACCCGCTCGCCGCCCGAGGCCGCGACGGCCCGTTCGTCTCCCTCACCCGGGGTCGTGCGGAACTCCCTGCCGCCGACCGGGCGCGGCTCGTCGACGCCATCGGGTCCGCGGACTCGGGACTGATCGTCTGTGGTCCCGCCGACGGGCCGACCCCCTCGCGCGACGCGATGCGGGGCCTCGCGCTATCGACCGGCTTCCCGGTGCTCGCGGACCCGCTCTCCGGGCTCCGGTTCGGCCGACACCTCGGAGCGTCCGGTGTCACGGTCTGTGGCGGCTACGACTCCTACCTCGACGGGTTCGAGGGGTACCCGGAGGTCGTCCTCCGCTTCGGCGCCTCGCCCACCTCGAAGACGCTCCGGCACTACCTCCGCGACGCGACGCTCGAGTCCGGGACCCGCCAGTTCGTCGTCGACCCTGCCGGGAGATGGCGCGAGGCCGAGTTCGCCGCTTCGGACCTCGTGGCCGCCGATCCGACGCCGCTCGCGGCCGCGCTCTCCGGTCACGTCGAGCGTGCCCCCGGCCCGTTCCACGACCGGATCGCGGCGATGGAACGGGGCTACTGGGCGCTGCTCGACGGGACGGCGGACGACGGCGGCGAGGAGGCGTTCCTCGAGGGCGACGTCCTCGCCGACGCCGTGGCGCTCGCGCCGGACCCCGCGACGCTGTTCGTCTCGAACTCGATGCCCGTCCGGGACCTCGACCGGTTCGGCCGGCCGCGCGACGCGGAACTCGCGGTGCTGGGGAACCGCGGCGCCTCCGGCATCGACGGCATCGTCTCGACTGCGCTCGGGGCCGGCAGCGCGACCGACGACCCGCTCTTGCTCGTCACCGGCGACCTCGCGTACTACCACGACTCCAACGGGCTGCTCGCCGTCGGGCGGTGCGGCGTCGACGCGACGATCGTCCTCGTGAACAACGACGGCGGCGGCATCTTCCACCTCCTCCCTATCGAGGGGTTCGACCCGCCGTTCACCGAGCAGTTCCGCACGCCACACGGGCTCGACTTCGAGCCGACGGCCGACCTCCACGGGCTCGAATACGCGCGTACTCGCGAGCGCGAGGCGTTCCGGGACCTGTACCGCGAGTCGGTCGGGAGCGAGGGGACCCAGGTGATCGAGGTGGCGTTCGACGCGGCACGGAGTCACCGCGGCCGGGAGGCCAGACACGAGCGAGTTCGCGAGGCCCGCGAGGACGGCGATCTGGCCGGGGAACCGTCGGATTGATCGGTATCCCCTCCCACGAGCGGTAGCCCGATCCGGTTCAGGCCACCACGCCGGCGAGGGTGGCGACGCAGAGCACCAGCGGGACGACGGTCACGACGAGCGCGTAGACGCCGCCGAGCGAGAGCACCCCGACGCCGCTGACCGTCAGGGCGACGGGGAGCACCAGCAGCCACGTCCCGAGGACCGCGACGCCGACCGCCGGCCGGACGACGAGGTAGCCGAGGACACAGACCGTACAGAAGGCCACCAGGAGGTTCACGCCGAGGGGGAACAGCGGCGTCACGGAGCTCGCGAGCAGGACCGGGTAGGCGGCGAACGTCGCGAGCGCGATGGCCGCGCCCGCCGGGCCGAGCCGGGTCTGCCACGCGTCGACCAGGGCGCCCGCCAGCCTGATCCACCGCACCAGCCCGTATGCGACCCGCCCGACCGGGTCCTCGTCGGCGGCGGCCGTCCCCGCGGCAGCCCCGGCCCCCCGCCGAGTACGGCCGCTCGCCCCGGATCGTTCCCGACGGCCCGACCGACGACCAGTCCGTCCCCGTCCCGAGCCCGTCCTTCTCCCCGTCCTCCCGGTCGCCCCGTCGCCGGCCCCGCCGGGCGGCCGCTCCGTCGTTTCCCGCGTGCTCGACGCCCCTGCACGGGAGTCCGTCGCCCGGGTCGCTCGCGCGCCCGCGGGGTCTGTCGCTCCGTCCTCGCCGCCGCGTCCGGGGTCGTCGAGCCCGACGTACGCCTCGTGGCCCAGGCGGTCGTACCGCCGGCGCTCCCGGCCGTCGGTCAGGACGTCGTGGGCCCGCTTGACCCGCCTGAACCGGCGCGCGGCGTCCGGTGCGTCGCTCACGTCGGGGTGGGTGTCCTTCGCC
>JBEPXB010000416.1:0-3546 GCA_041642135.1 Halobacteriales archaeon
ATCCGCGTCGGGGTGGCGTCCTCGCCGTCGTCCACCCCGGGGGCGCCCGCGGCCGCGGGGGCCTCCGCGGCGACGCCGCCGCCGTCGGTCTCGGGGGCGGTCTCCGGCTCGGGTTCGACCGACGACCCGGCCGCCGCGTCGTCGCCCTCGCCCTCACCGACCTCGGTGAGGTTCTGCTGGCGCGGGTACGGCCGGTCGATCTCGTCATCGAGGTACCGGCGGAGGGCGACCCCGAACGCGTCTGGGATGGAGTTGATCTGCTCGCCCTTGTCCCAGGCGACCTTCGGGCTCCGGATACCCCGGAGCTTGTCGGCGATCTCGTTGGGGTCGACGCCCGACCGGAGCGCCACCGAGATGGATTTCGCCAGCGCCTCGGTGAACGAGGCGGTGAAGCCGCCGGACATGCCGGTGTTGGCGAACAGCTCGAACGGCCGGCCGGTCTCGGCGTCCTCGTTGATGGTGATGTACACCTTGCCGTAGCCGGTCTCGATGCGCTGGGTCACGCCCCTGAGAACGTCGGGACGGGACTGCTTCTCGGCGTACTCGATATCGGCGGCCTCGCCGGCTCCGGCGGAGCCGTCCCCGCTCGCGAGCAGGTCGATGGCGTCGCCGAGACGCTCCTCGACGGCCTCGTGGTCGAGGAACCGCTCGATGTCGCCGAACGCGTCGTCGATGTGCTCGAGGATGGCCGCCGCGGCCTCCTCCTCGTCCATGCCGGCGTACTCGGCGTTGTCCGCACGAGTCGTGAGGACCTGCTTCGAGCGCGTGCCGTCGCGGTAGACGGTGACGCCCTTCCCGCCGTGGTCGTAGATGTAGCGGTACACCTCGTCCATGTCTTCCTTGCTCGCGGAGTTCGGGAAGTTGCAGGTCTTCGAGATGGCCGAGTCGACCCCGCCCTGGAGCGCACACTGGACCGCGGCGTGTTCTTTCCCCGCGAGGTCGGCGGTGACGACGAACAGTTCGCCGATGGCGTCCGGCACGGTCTCTAACCCCTCGACGCCGTCGAAATCGTTGTTCGACATCTGCTCCTGGGCCTCCCGCTTCACGGCGTCGACGTCGATGTCGTTGGCCGTCAGCGTCCGCAGGAAGTAGTCGTCGAACTCGACGAGCATCTCGTCGCCCTGCACGTCGTCGGAGACGTTCTTGTAGTAGGCGACGTTGTAGATGGGCTCACAGCCCCCCGTGGTGTTTCCGACCATCGACGTGGTGCCGGTGGGCGCGATGGTCGTCGTGTTGTGGTTCCGGATGGGGAAGCCCTCGGCCCACTCCTCGGCGTCGAGGCCGGTGTGGTGCTCGAACCACTCGCGGTACTCGACCGGGTCGGCGTACTTCGACTTGCCCCACTCCTCGAACGAGCCGCGCTCCTCGGCCAGTTCGTGGGAGGCCCACTTCGAGCCGTGGTTGATGTGCTGCATGAGCTGGCGGGCCATCTCGTTGCCCGCCTCGCTCCCGTAGCGCACACCCAGCTGGACGTACAGCTGTGCGAGGCCCATCACGCCGAGGCCGATCTTCCGCATCTCGCGGACCTTCTCCTCGATCTCCGGGACCGGGAAGTCCGACATCGTGACCACGTTCTCCAAAAATCGCGTGCCCCACTCGATCCGGTGGTCGAACTCGTCCCAGTCCATCGCCTCCGCCAGGAACGCCTCGACCGCGGCTTCCTCGGAGTCGTACTCGTCGGCGTGTTCCTCGTGCCAGACCCGCCAGTCCGGCGCGTCCAGGTCGGCGAGCGTGGAGAGGTTGATGTGGCCGAGGTTGCAGGCCTCGTATTCTTCCAAGGGTTGCTCACCACAGTTGTGGACTATAACCCCATTCGAGATGAAAGAATTCGTATTCGGCTCCATCAAGTCATACACTTGTTCGATCCCATCGTGTTCGACAGACTTGACTGTCGCTTCGAACTTTTCGGCGTACGGACCCTTCGTGTACGAGTCGATATGAGCCTCGAGCTTCGACTGTTTGTCCTCCCGGAGGAATCCGACCTCATCTCGGAACCGGACGAGGTTGTCCTTGGAGATTACGAGATCGTGGAATCCCTTTGTCTCGTACTCTCTGGTTCCCCCATTTCCGTCAGGGAGTTCTCTCGCACCGCCAGGCTTGCGATCTTCGTAGATCCGGCTGGCGATACCGAACTGGAGTAACAACTGCTGAGTCTCTTTCAGTAGACTAAGCTCGGAACTTGCAAGCCGAACCGTTCGACCGTTCTCTGGCGTCCCCTGAACGCCACCATCAGCAGTGAACAGCGCCTGGAGGAACCCGCGAACCATCTCCTCGCTCGACTCGAAGAGCGCGTCGGGCACCTGCAGTTTCTCGTCCGCGAGGCCGAACTCGGTGGCGAGTTCGTACAGTCGCTCGGAGCGGACCCGCTCTTCGCGTGCGTTCTCGTGACGGTGCCCTCCACTGCGTTGAATCTGGCTTACACCGACCTCGTAGTTCGCGTTCCCGAGCGGCTCACGGACCATCTCGTTCACGTATCTCGCGAACTCTTCGGAGAGTTCGGTGTCCGCGTCGTAGAAATGGAGGACGGCACGTTCTTCAGAGGACTTCATCTGCCCGTCACCGACGAGCCAGCCCAGGACGCGCCCCTCCTCGGCGGAGCCGTGCTGGCCGAACTCGCCCTTCCGGTTCTGGATGTGGACGGTGTCACCGGCGTCGAGGTCACCGGCCTCGACCCACCCATCGTCCGTCATCACGCGATGATCGGCGGTCAGGCGGAGCTCGTAGCCCTCCTCGGTGGTGAGTTTGTAGACGTCCTTCTCGCCGGTCTTGTAGACGCTACTGGCCTCCTTGACGCGGTCTTCGCTGAGCCGACCGTCGACGACGACGTCCTGTGCGACGCCCCGCTCGTACAGGTCCTCGGCCGGAACGAGCCCGTTGTTCGTGCTGATGAGCGTATCACCGGTCACACAGGGGTTGGTCGCGAGGATCCGGTGGTCCGGGTGCTTCTCGACGTCGAACGAGTGCTGCTTGTTCACCCGCTCGAGGTAGATGACCCCGGGTTCGCCGTTCTCGTAGGCGCCGTCGACGATGCGGTCCCAGAGGACCTGCGCGGGGATGGAGAACTCCTCGCCGGGTTCGACGTACTCGCCGAGGCCGTAACGCTCGTACATCTCCTTCGTCTCGCGCGTGGCGATGTGGGGCTCGCCCGTCCGGGGGTTGGTGAACGTGAACTCCTCGCCCTCGTACAGCGCCTCCATGAACCCGTCCGTGACGCCGACGCTGATGTTGAAGTTCGAGAGGTGGCCCTCGACGGCGTTCCGGAGGTGCTTCGGGACGCGGCCGTCCTCGTCGATGAGCTCGCGGGCCTCCTCCAGGGCCTCCGCGAACGTCGTGTACGTGTAGTCGTCGGGGTCGTTCAGCCGCAGGCAGTGGGCCAGCGAGACGTCCTTGTTCTTCGAGTGGATGAACTCGATGACATCGGGGTGCGAGACGCGCATGACGCCCATCTGTGCCCCCCGGCGGGTGCCGCCCTGGGCGATCGTCTCACATAGTTGGTCGTACGTTTCCATGAACGTGATGGGGCCGCTAGCGATACCTCCAGTAGAT
>JBEPXB010000417.1:0-3540 GCA_041642135.1 Halobacteriales archaeon
CTTGACCTCCGGGATGAAGTCGACGCGCTCGCCGGGGTCGGGGACGTCGGGGTCGAACCGGCACTCGACCGCGGAGACGCCCTCGACGTCACGGACGGCCCGGGTGACGTCGCGCTCGACGGCCGTCCGCACGTCGCCCGACGGAATCGGGAGCGTGACCGTCACGACCGCCCGACCGTCCGCGACGCGCACGTCGAACGCGTCGAGGTCGGCCAGTCCAGTGAACACCGTCTCGCGGGCCACGTCGGCGTCGGCGAGCGCGCTCGCGACCCGGCCGGCGAGGTCGTCGCGCGACGGCTGTCGTGCGTCCATGGTGGGTCAGTCGTCCCCGGCCGCCGACGAGTCGTCGTCCACCGACGCTCGCGCGTCAGCGTCCCACCGTTCCCTGCGACCGATGGGGCCGCCGACGTACCAGGCGTCGTCCTCGCCGGGGTCGGTCGGCGGCGAGATGGGGCGCTTGAGCCACTTCGGCCGCCGGAGGCCGTCGGGCCCCGGCGCGGGCCTGGTGTCGTCGAGCCACTCGCGGTATATCTCCATGGACTTGTCGGTGTCCACGAAGATGTCCCCGTAGTAGTCGTCCTCTCCTGCGGGCTTGACGGTCACCTTCTGGTGCCAGCAGTGCATCCCGGAGATGGGGTCCGGGTGGGGCGCGTGGGTGAGGTTCTGGGCGACGCCGCCGTCGGTCCACCAGACGCGCTCGGAGTCGGGGTCGTCGGACTCGAACGGCTTGATACCGGAGGTCTGGCGCATCCCCCACATCGACCGGTCGTTGTCGAGGTCGACGGTGACCTTCCCGTAGGGGTCGCCGCCCTCGTCGAAGTCGCCGTCGGCCTCCCCGTCGTTGTCGCGGTCTATCTTCCACTGACCCATGTGGTGGCTCATCGCCACGATGCCGGGCTTGATGGACTCGGTCACCCACACCTCGTTGACGTAGTAGCCGATGTCGGTCTCGACGCGGATGAGGTCGCCCGTCTCGACGCCGAGGCGCTCGGCGTCCTTGGTGTGGACCCACACCGGGTTGTTGTGCGAGATCTCCTCGAGCCACTTGGAGTTCGACGACCGAGAGTGAATCTGGGTCGGCAGGCGGAACGTGGGCACCAGCACCATCTCGCCGTTCTCGTAGTCGATGTTCTCGGGGTGGACGTGGGACTTGAGGTAGTTCGGGACGACGTACTCCTGCTCGTCCCAGCCCCACTCGTCCAGCGTCTTCGAGTAGAACTGCTGTTTGCCCGTCGGCGAGGGGAACCCGCGCTTGGGTTCGCCGTCGACCATCACGCCGACGACTTCGGTGTCGTGTCCGGCGACGGTCTCGTAGTCGACGGCGTCGTACTCGTAGCCGAGGTCGGTCTCGGAGAGCGTCTCGACGCCCTCCGCGCCCGCGTCGTCGGCCTCGGTGCCGCCGTCGGCCTCCGCGCTGGCGGTCGTCACGTCGACGTCAGCGCCCTCCGGGACGCGGTGGATGGTCCCGTACTCGTCGACGTACACGTCGTCGTCCTCGAGAATCTCCGGGTCGAGGGTGTCCTCGTGGAGTTCGTAGCTGTTCTGCTTGGCCTCGAACGCGCCGTGGTGCTTCATGTACTCGAGGGGTTCCATCCCCTCCTCCTCGGCCGCCTCGACCAGGTTCTCCTCGTTTTCGAAGACGTACCGGTAGTACTCGTCGATGGTCATCTGGGCGGGCTCGCCGTCCTCGCCCTCCCGGTACGGGCTCTCGAAGTACTCGCGGATGCCGAGTTCGCCGTCCTCGTCGAGTCGCCACGAGAGGTCCATCCAGAACTCGTCTTCCTCCCAGACCTCGCCGGGGTTGGCCTCGTAGGTCCGGTCGACGTCCTCGCCCTCGCGCTCGGCGTACTCCCGGAGCACGGGCTGGCGGTAGGTGACCCACGTCCCGGCGTGGGTCTCCTGGCTCTGGATGTCGTGGCGTTCGGGGCTGTGGCCCATCGGGAGCACGTAGTCGGCGAAGTAGGCCGTCTCGTTCCACGTCGGCGTGAGCGCGACGTGCATCCCGATCTTGTCCTCGTCGGTGAGCGCCTCGATCCACGAGAAGCCGTCGGGGTAGGTGTAGACGGGGTTGAACACCCGCGTGAAGTACACCGAGATGTCGCCCCGGCCCTCCTTCAGGAAGTACGGCAGGAGCTGGCTCATCTCGTAGTGGGCGAACGGGTACTCGACCGGGAGCTGGAGCTCGTCCCAGAGCTTCTGGCGGGGCGGCTCCTTCGGGACCTCCGGCTCGAACTTGTGCCAGGCGTTGGGCGAGGTGCCGCCCTTCGTTCCGACCGACCCGGTGAGGACGGTCAGGAAGTGCAGGGTCCGGCTGACCTGCCAGCCGCCCTTGTTGCCTGAGGCGGCCGACCGCCAGATGTAACTGGCGAAGCGGTCGCCCGCCAGACCGATCTTCCGGGCGACCTTCTCGATCTGCTCGGCGTCGACGCCGCTCTCCTGGGCGGCGTACTGGGGCGTGAAGTCGGCGTACAGGTCGTTTTTCAGCACGTCGATGTAGCTCTCGAACGTCCGCGGCCGGTCGGGGTAGCGCTCGTCGAGGAACTGCTCCCAGTTGACCCACCGGTGCACGAACTCGGCGTCGTACATGTCCTCCCGGAGGATGACGTTGGCCATCGCCAGCAGGACGGCCGCCTCGCTGCCGGGCTGGGTCGGCATCCAGAAGTCCGACATCGCGGCGGTGTTCGACAGCCGCGGGTCCATCACGGCGAGTTGGCCGCCCTCCATCACGCCCTCCATGATGCGCTGGGCGTGGGGGTTGAAGTAGTGGCCGGATTCGAGGTGGGCCGACAGCAGGAGGATGAACTCCGCGTTGGCGAAGTCGGGGCTCGCCCGGTCGTACTTGTGCCAGAAGGCGTAGCCCGCGCGGGCTCCCGACGAGCAGATGTTCGTGTGGGAGTTGTGGCCGTCGAGCCCCCACGCGTTGATGTTGCGGTCCATCGACCCCTCGTGGCCGGGGCGACCGACGTGGTAGGTTATCTCGTTCTCGCGGCCGTCCTCTATCGTCTCGCGCATCTCCGAGGCGATGTCGTCGAGCGCCTCGTCCCACGAGACGCGGGTCCACTGCCCGCTCCCGCGCGGCCCGTCGCGCTTGAGGGGGTACTCGATGCGCTGGGGGTCGTTTATCTGGTTGACCGTCGCCGGCCCCTTCGCGCAGTTGCGGCCCCGGCTCCCCGGGTGTTCGGGGTTGCCCTCTATCTTCCGGATGTCGCCGGTGTCCTTGTCGATGTAGGTCAGCAGGCCGCAACCGGCCTCGCAGTTGAAGCAGGCGGTCGGCACGACCGAGTAGTCGGTCGGGTCGCCGTCGGAGCCGTACTCTCGCCAGTCGTGCCACTCCGAGGGGTCGGGGTAGCTCGCGAGCTCGCCTTCCGGCGAGATCGACTCGACGCCGTCGGCCTTGCGCCGCTGTCGTTGCTTGTTCGTTTCGTCGGTTCGGTTCGAGAGGAGGCCCAGTTTCTGGGCGAGTTTCTCGACCGAGCTTGGATCGAATTCGTGTCCCATGTTATGCGAGTGAGATGGTCTGCGGTGCGATTATCCAGCAGT
>JBEPXB010000418.1:0-3526 GCA_041642135.1 Halobacteriales archaeon
CCGAGGGCGTCGTCGGGGAGCGGTCGTCGGGCGTCCACGCCGAACAGCGACCGCACCGTGTCCGGGACGTTCGCGAAGCAGTAGTCCGTCCACGCGGGCCGGACGAACCCGGGTGCGAGTTCGTCCGCCCGGAGGTCGTCGGCGAGCGACTCGCGGGGCATCGGCGTACCGTCCATCCTCCGACAGGATAGATCGACCCGGTTCCGAGGTCTACTCGGACGTCGACACGTCCGCCCCGAGTCCGGCGAGGACGTCGAAGAACCCCGGGAACGAGACGTCGACGTGCTCGGCACCCTCGACCGTGGTCGTCCCCTCGGCCACGAGGCCGGCAACGGCGAGCGCCATCACGATCCGGTGGTCGCTGCGGCCGTCGACCTCGGCCCCGACCAGATCGGTCTCCCCGCCGTGGACCACCAGTTCGTCGCGGGACTCCTCGACGACCGCACCCATCTTCCCGAGTTCGTCGGCCATCGCGCTCACCCTGTCGGTCTCCTTGTACCGGACGTGCTCGCAATCGGTGATACGGGTGGTCCCGGCGGCGGCCGCGCCGAGCGCCGCGATCGTCGGGAGCAGGTCCGGCGTGTCCGCCACCCCCACCTCGATACCCGAGAGGTCGCCGCGACCGACGGTGATCGTCCCGCCGTCGCGGTCCCAGTCGACCTCGGCGCCCATCCGGTCGACGACGTCGACGATGGCGCTGTCGCCCTGCGCGCTCGGGACCGCACCCTCCACGACGAGTTCGTCCTCGGCGGCGAGCGCACCCGCCGCCAGCAGGTACGACATCGAGGAGAAGTCACCGGGGACCCGGTACTCGCCGCCCGACGGCTCGTAGGACTGACCGCCCTCGACGTGATACCCCTCGTCGGTCTCGTAAGCGTCGACGCCGAACGCATAGAGGACCTCCACGGTGACGTCTACGTACGGCGCGGACTTGAGTTCGGTCTCCAGGTCCACGGTGATACCGCCGTCGGTGATAGCACCGGCCATCAGGAGCGCGGTGACGAACTGCGAGGAGACGTCGCCGGGTATCGACGCCCGCCCCCCGTCGATGGGTCCGCCGACGACCAGCGGCGCCCGACCGTTCCCCCGCGTGGACTCCGCACGGCCACCGAGCTGTTCGATCGCGTCGAGGAGCGGGCCCTGCGGCCGCGACCGGAGCGACGAATCACCGGTGAGGACCGTCAGTCCGTCGGCGAGCGCTGCGGTCGCCGTCGTGAGCCGCATCGTCGTCCCGCTGTTCGCGCAGTCGAGGACGTCTTCCGGTACCGCGGGTCGGCCGTCGAACCCGGTGACGTGGAAGTCGCCGTCGCGCTCTGCAACGTCGCCGCCGTACAGCTCTACCGCGCGTATCGTCGCGCGGGTGTCGGCGCTGTCGAGCGGGTCGCGGACGACGGCGCCGTCGGCGTACCCCGCGGCGAGTATCGCCCGGTGGGTGTAGCTCTTCGAGGGCGGGGCCCTGGCCCGACCGCCGACCGTAGAGCGGGAGACGTGTGCGTCCATGTCCGGCCCGTCGGAGTCGCCCGGTATCAGCGT
This sequence comes from Halobacteriales archaeon, assembly GCA_041642135.1. Lineage (GTDB taxonomy): Archaea > Halobacteriota > Halobacteria > Halobacteriales > Haloarculaceae > Salinirubellus. Next base: position 1,534 of record JBEPXB010000418.1, read on the forward strand.
ACCGCTCCAGCGGAGGGTCCCCACGTCCGCCGCTGTGCCCCGTGCTACCGAGCCGGTCGTGCAGTCGTTCGCGCAGACAGCACAAGCGTAATGTCCGGCGCCGGACTACTCCCGTCCATGACCGAGGACGTCGACCACCGCCGGATGATCATCGCGGGGACCGGTATCGCGGGACTGAGCGCGGCCATCTACGCCGGGCGCTCGAACAACGCGCCGCTGGTCCTCGAGGGAGTCGAGCCCGGCGGCCAGCTCACGCTGACGACGGACGTCGCCAACTACCCCGGCTTCCCGGATGGCATCTCCGGGCCGGACCTCATCAACAACATGAAGGAACAGGCCGAGCAGTTCGGCGCCGAGATCGACCACGGCGTCGTCGTCGACGTGACGCCCGAGGGCGAGGGCGCCGACCGGCGGTTTCGGGTCGAACTCCGCGACGGAACGGTCTACACGACGGACGCGTTCGTCGCGGCTTCCGGCGCGTCCGCGCGGACCCTCGGGGTGCCGGGCGAGGACCAGCTGATGGGCTACGGCGTCTCGACGTGTGCGACCTGCGACGGCGCGTTCTTCCGCGGCGAGGACATGCTCGTCGTCGGCGGGGGCGACGCGGCGATGGAGGAGGCCAACTTCCTCACCAAGTTCGCCGACACCGTCTACATCGCCCACCGGCGCGAGGAGTTCCGCGCCGAGGACTACTGGGTCGACCGCACCATGGAGAAGGTCGAGGCCGGCGAGATCGAGATCCTGCGGAACACCGAACTCCTCGAGATCCACGGCTCGGCCGAGGACGGCGTCTCGCACGTCACGCTCGCCACCAACGAGTCGGGCTACCCGAAGGAGAAGCTCGACGACCCGGAGACGGGGACCTACGACTTCGACGTGGGTGCGGTGTTTCTCGCCATCGGTCACACGCCGAACACGGACTACCTCGAGGACACCGGTGTCGAGACCGACGAGGAGGGCTACCTCCTGACGCGGGGCGGCCGCGGCGGCGGACAGACCGCCACCGCCGTCGAGGGGATCTTCGGCGCGGGCGACGTCGTCGACTTCCACTACCAGCAAGCTGCGACCGCCAGCGGGATGGGCGTCAAGGCCGCCCTCGACGCCGACGACTACCTCGACGACCTCGACCGGGCGCGGGCTGCGGCCGATGCGGAGGCCGACGCCGCCACGGCCGACGACGACTGAGCCGAACGGCCGGGGGCACCCGTCGCTCGGACTCGCCCGAATCGCACTGTCTCCAGCCCCTCTCCGACGGCCACCCCCGTCACCACGTCACTATCCACTCTGTGCCTTCGCCTCGGCCAGCCACTCCGGCGTCGGGACGGTCGTCGAGCCGACGTCCCGGTACGTCAGTTCGAAGGTGAACGACTCGATACCGGCGGTCCCGTTCGTCCCGGCGTAGGTCACCCGGACGACGTAGTCGGTGACGATGTCGCGCTCGTCGTCGACGAGTACCTCCGTGTAGTAGTCGGCCACCTCCCCGCCGGAGTAACCCTCGACGCTCGCCGCAGTTGCGTCGTTGATGACGTACCGATGGCGGGGGCCGTCCGCGGTCGAGACGATGCCCTCGTCGCGGTAGGCTCCGACGGCACCCGTACCGACGTTCGCCCCCGCGTTCGGAACGCTACCCGAGCCGAGTAGGGGGTCGGTCCAGAGGGTCAGCATCGACTGCTCGCGCGGCGACTGCTGGTAGACCGAGGTCTCGCCGACGTCGAAGCGGGTGTAGACCACGTCCTCGCCTTCGGGCCAGAACAGCTCGACAGTCGTCGTCTGCCCCCCGCTGATGCTCGTCTGGACCATGTAGGCCGAGTCGGCTTCGAGGTCCACCCGAACGACACCCTGGAACGAACTGTTCGTGCTGGCGTTCTCGCCCTCCGCGGTCCACGTGTACGTCGCCGTGTAGCTCCCCAGTTCGCGGAGGTTCGAGGCGTACTCGTCGTACTCGTCCTCGAACGCCGCCGAGTCGCCGCCATCGCCGTCCGTCGAACCGTCA
>JBEPXB010000419.1:0-3526 GCA_041642135.1 Halobacteriales archaeon
CTGTTCCTCTTCGACGAGCCGCTGTCGAACCTGGACGCCAAGCTCCGCAAGCACATGCGGACCGAGCTGGCGCGTCTGCACACCGAGCTGGGGATCACGACGATCTACGTCACCCACGATCAGGAGGAGGCGATGACGCTCGCCGACCGCATCGTCATCCTGAACGACGGGAAGCTCCAGCAGGTCGGGTCGCCGAAGGACGTCTACTACCGACCGAACAACCTGTTCGTGGCCGACTTCATCGGCTCGCCGAGCATGAACTTCTTCGACGTCACCCTCGAGACCGAGGGCGAGGGCGGCCGGCTAGTCCACGAGAAGGGCGGGTTCACCTACGAGGTCACCCCCCAGTTCGTGGACGAACTGCGCTCCCGGAGCGATTCGACCGACCTCGTGCTCGGCATCCGCCCGGAGGACATCCGGTTCGCCAGGACGGTCGAGGAGGGCAAGACCATCTCCGGCACGGTCGAGGTCGTCGAGGTCGTCGGTTCGGACAACTTCATCTACCTCGACGTCGGCGACGAGGAGCTACGGCTGCGGACCACCTCCGAGCTCGAGCCGGAGATCGGCTCGACGGTCGACGTCACGTTCGACGAGACCGGCATCCACCTGTTCGACAGTCGGACCGAGGAGGCGCTCATCCACGGCGTCGGCCGTACGGCCGAGGAGCAGGCCACCATCGAGCAGTAGACTCGGATCCGTCTACGGGTGCGGCACGCCGCCCGGGCGCACGTCCCCGCGTCGCCCGGTACGCCATGGTCCCGCGCTCCGCACGGGCAGACTTTTACTACCCTCGCTCGATAGCCGGGTGTGACCTACGACATCGCACACCTGCCCGGCGACGGTATCGGCGTCGAGGTGACGGACGCGACGCTCCCGCTCGTCGACCGAGTGGCCGAGGACCACGGGTTTTCGGTGGAGACCACGCGATACGACTGGGGGAGCGAACACTACCTCGAACACGGCTCGATGATGCCCGACGGGGCGCTCGACCTGCTCGCGGACCACGACGCCATCTTCCTCGGCGCCGTCGGCCACCCCGAGATCCCCGACCACGTCACTCTCCGGGGGATGATGCTCCCCATCCGGAAGACGTTCGACCAGTTCATCTGCGAGCGGCCCTCGGTCCTGTTCGAGGGCGTCGAGAGCCCCCTGCGGGGGTACGAGGGTGGCGACATCGACTTCGTCGTCTACCGGGAGAACACCGAAGGGGAGTACTCGGACATCGGCGGCCGCGAGCACCGCGGCCACGAGCACGAACTCGCCGTCCAGAGCGCCGTGTTCACCCGACACGGAACCGAACGGATCGTCCGCGCGGCGTTCGAGGCCGCGACCGATCGGTCGGGGAAGCTCACGAACGTCACGAAGTCCAACGCCCAGGCCTACGGGATGGTGCTCTGGGACGACATCGTCGAGGAGGTCTCGGCCGACTACCCGGATGTCGAGGTCGAGCGCCTGCTGGTCGACGCGGCGAGCATGGACCTCGTGCGCCGTCCGGACGAGTTCGACGTCATCGTCGCTTCCAATCTGTTCGGCGACATCCTCACCGACCTCGGGGCCATCGTCTCGGGGAGCATGGGGCTGGCGCCGTCGGCGAACATCACCCACGACGAGCGGTACCCGTCGATGTACGAGCCGGTCCACGGGAGCGCCCCGGACATCACCGGTCAGGGGGTCGCGAACCCGCTCGCGACGGTTCTCTCGGCGTCGATGATGCTCGACGATCTGGGGGAGCAAAGCGCGGCGGACGTCCTCTGGGACGCGGTCGCCGACCAGCTCGCCGACCCCGACGCCCCGCGCACGCCCGACCTCGGGGGCGAGAGCGGGACCGAGGCCGTCGTCGAAGACCTCCACGACCGCGTCTGACGGGGAGCGTCACAGACGATCGGCGCCCGGATCGATCGGAGCCCGCTCAGGAGTGCCCCGAGACGGGCAACGGTTCGTAGGGCTCCTCGAGGTACTCCAGATCTGAATCGGAGAGGTCGATCTCGAGGGCCTCGACGGCGTCCTCGAGGTGTTCGACCGACGTGGTGCCGACGATGGGTGCATCCACCCACTTCTGGTGGAGCAGCCACGACAGCGCGATCTGGGCCATCTTCACGCCGTTCTCCGCAGCGAGTTCCTCGACCCGTTCGTTGATCTCGGCACCGCCGCCCTCGCGGTAGGGGTGTTCGTAGAGGTGGTCCCGCTCGGAGTCAGAAGCGCCCCGGGTCGTCGCGTCGACCGACTCGTGGGGGCGAGCGAGGTACCCCCTGGCGAGGGGCGACCACGGGATGACGCCGATGCCCTCCCGCTCGCAGAGCGGGAGCATCTCGCGTTCCTCCTCGCGGTAGACGAGGTTGTAGTGGTCCTGCATCGAGACGAACCGGTCCAGTCCGAGCGCGTCGCTGGTGTGGAGCGCGTCGGCGAACTGGTACGCCCACATCGAGGAGGCGCCGAGATAGCGGACCTGTCCCCGACGGACCGCGTCGTCGAGCGCCCGTAGCGTCTCCTCGATCGGGGTGTCGTAGTCGAAGCGGTGGGTCTGGTAGAGGTCGATCGTCTCCATTCCGAGCCGGTCGAGCGAGTTCGCCAGCTCCTGCTCGATCGTCTTGCGGGAGAGCCCGGCGGCGTTCGGGTCCTCGCCCATCCGCCCGTACACCTTCGTGGCGACGACCTGTGCGGCCCGGTCGTAGTCCGCGAGGACGTTCCCGACGACCCGCTCTGACTCTCCCCGGGAGTAGACGTTCGCGGTATCGAAGAAGTTCACCCCGAGGTCGATGGCTCGTTCGATTATCTCGCGGCTCTCCTCCTCTTCGAGTACCCACTCCCGCCAGTCGCTCGATCCGAAGCTCATACAGCCCAGGCAGATGCGCGAGACGGTCATTCCCGTGTCTCCGAGTGTTGTGTACTCCATACGAGGTCCGAACGCGAAACGGCCGGAAAAAGGTATGCCAGCTCGGGGGGGACGGCGTTCGGATCGGTCGGGTCGAGCCGGGGGGTCGGGCGTTACCCGATCGGAGGGACGTTCTCCAATTACTCGTAGGTCCGCCCGCCCAGCGCGTTGTCCTCGATGTAGTCCCAGTCGTACTCGACGCCGAGCCCGGGGCCGTCCGGGACGCCCACGGTCCCGTCGCCGTCGATGCTGTCGAGCTGGTCCTCGTAGCCGCCGCGATAGACTGGGGGCTGCGTGTTCGCGGTGTCCGGATGCACGAGCGCCATCTCGTAGTAGTTCGCGTTCCTGGTCGCGGCGAGACAGTGACGCTGTGCGGGGCCGGGTGCGTGGTACTCGACGTCGAGGCCGAACCCCTCGGCCACGCGGGCGAGCTTCATCGCACCCGTGATACCCCCGTCGTACTCCGGGTCCGCGCGGAGGAAATCGGTCGACTCCGTGGCCATGAAGTCCGTGTGCGGCTCCAGTCCACGGACGTGTTCGGTTTGGAGGATCGAGGTGTCGAGTTTCTGCCTGAGCTTGCGGTGGGCGTGCTGGGAGATCCCCGCATCGCGGAACGGGTCCTCGTACCAGTAGAACCCCTGCTCGTCACAGGCC
>JBEPXB010000420.1:0-3520 GCA_041642135.1 Halobacteriales archaeon
CTTCGCGTTCGTCGTCGTCCTGCTGCTGGTCCCCACGGGCGTCTCGGCCGTCTCGCACGAGCGGACCGGGCTCGGCCCCGGAACCGTCGAGAGCCCCGCGAACGGCACCACCTACGTCGCCGTTCAGGGGTTCCACTTCAAGGGCGTCGGCAACCCGAAGAAGCCCGCCAGACTCGTCAGCGCCACCCCCGAGGCGAGGGGTTCGGTCGTGACCTCCGGCGAGGAGGAGGGCGTCTCGTGGTTCTACGACGTCGACCCACTGGAGAACGGCAACCTCCTCGTCACGTCGACGACCCCCACCTCGACCGTCGTCTTCGAGCTCGACCCCGAGACGAACGAACACGTCTGGACCGAGCGGCTCCCCATCGACGACACCCACGACGTCGACGTGCTGAGCGAGGACCGCCTGCTCGTCGCCAACATGCGCGAGTACGAGGACGGCGTCTCGAACGACCGCGTGTTCGTCTACGACCGCTCGAACGACTCGATCGTCTGGGAGTACGTCTTCCGCGAGCACTACCCGAACTCGACCGCCGAGGGGTTCCGCGAGGACTGGACCCACGTCAACGACGTGGACGAGATCGCGCCGGGGAAGTATCTCGTCTCGCCGCGGAACTTCGACCAGGCGATCGTGATCGACCGCGAGACCAAGGCCATCGAGTACCGGCTCGGCGGTGACGGGAACCACAGCGTCCTCTACGAGCAGCACAACCCCGACTGGCTCGAAAGCGAGGACGGGAACCCGACGATGCTGGTCGCCGACTCGGAGAACGACCGCGTCGTCGAGTACGAACTCCGGGACGCGAGCGACGTACCGGAGGGTATCGACCCGGCCCGGGTGTCGAAGGGACCCTCGGGGACCTGGGTCCGCACGTGGAGCGTCGACGGGTTCAACTGGCCGCGCGACGCCGACCGCCTCCCCAACGGGAACACCCTGGTGACGGACACGCTCAACCACCGCGTCGTCGAGATCACTCCCGAGGGCGAGGTCGTCTGGGAGTTCTACGCCTCGTGGGGGCCCTACGACGCCGAGCGGGGCGCGAAGGGGTCGAACGGCCCGACGATGACCGACCTCGGGACCGGGGGCGAGTACACCGTCTCCGGCGGAGCGGGCCGCGGGCCCGCCGGCCAGGTGACGTTCTCGGACTGGCTGATCGGGGTCGCCGAGGGGTCGGCGTTCGAATCACAGCTCACCTGGTTCGCCGAGCGGTACAAGCACGCCACGCCGTTCCTCCGCCCCGTGTGGATGTCCTCGTGGGCGCTCGCGGGTGCCTTCCTCGCCGTCGTCGTCCTCCTGCTGTGGGGGGTCGGCGAACTGGTCTACCAGCGCGCTCGCCTCGCCCGGGCGCTCGTCGGGCTCGTCGAACGGGTCCGGGCCAGAGGGGTCTGACCGGAGCGGTATCCGTCACCCCCGTGAGATGGGCCCGCCTCCGAGCGGCCGCCCGTCGGGTGCCGAGCGCACGTGCGGGCCACGGGGGGCGCGGCGAGCGCACGAGTCGTGATAACACGCGTGCTGCGGTCGGCTTCAGGCTGTGCGCGCCGCGCACGACACCGCTGGCCTCTTGACACTCGCGCCCGTACCGTCACTCGATGTCGAACCTCATCCTCTACGAGCTAGAGGGCTGCCCCTACTGTGCGAAGGTGATCCGCAAGATGGACGAACTCGGCCTCGAGTACGAGTCCCGGATGGTCCCGCGGGCCCACTCCGAGCGAACCGAAGTCGAGGCGGTGAGCGGGCAGACCGGCGTCCCCGTCCTCGTCGACGAGGAGCACGGCGTCGAGGGGATGCCCGAGTCCGACGACATCGTCGCCTACCTGGAGCGGACCTACGGCGACGGCGCGGCGGCCTGAACCGATAGCGACCCACTTCTCCCGCACGCGCTGGCGGCGAGCCCCGCCCGTACGTCCTACAGCGCCTCCTCGTACGCCTCGAGCGTCGCGTCGATGTCCGCTTCGGTGTGGGCGTAGGAGACGAACTGGCTCTCGAACTGGTTGGGGGTGAGGAACACCCCCTGCTCCTTCATCGCCGGCCAGAACAGCCGCTCCCAGCGGTCGGTCTCCGCACGACCGACGTCGCCGCCGTCCTTCGGACACTCGCCGAACCTGGCACACGCCGAGTCCTGCCGGCACCCGCCGTCACAGTCCGCGTCCTGTGGGCCCGAATCGGCGCGCGTGAACACGACCTTGAACATCGAGTCCGTCCCGACGACGGTGTACTCCGGGCACTGGTCGGCGACGACGTCGACGAGCCCCTCGCGCAGCCGCTCGCCGAGGGCGTTCACGTGGGCGTAGACGTCGTTCTCGGCGCAGAACTCGAGCGTCGCCAGCCCGGCGGCCATCGTCACCGGGTGGCCCGAAAAGGTCCCCGCCTGGAACACGTCCCCCGAGGGGGTGAACGACTCCATGACCTCCGTCCGCCCGCCGATGGCCCCCACCGGGAAGCCGCCGCCGACGACCTTGCCGAACGTGGTGACGTCGGGGGTGACCCCGAGTTTGCCCTGGGCACACTGGAGCCCACCCACACGGAAGCCCGTGATGACCTCGTCGAAGGCCAGCAGCGAGCCGTACTCGTCACAGAGGTCCCGCAAGGTCTCGTGGTACCCCTCGATGGGCTGGACGATGCCCGTGTTCCCGAGGATGGGCTCGACGAGCACGCACGCGATGTCCTCGCCGTGCTCCTCGAACACCTCGGTGACGACCCGCTCGTCGTTGAACGGCACGGGGACGGTGTGCTCGGCGAACGACTCGGGGATCCCCCGGGTGGAGGGGTGGACGTCCCCGGGTTCGCCCTCGACGAGCGTCGACTCCTGGGCACCGTGGTAGCCGCCCTGCATCACGACGACCTTGTCCCGGCCGGTGTACCCCCGGGCGAGTCGCACCGCGGAGACGGTTGCCTCGGTTCCGCTGTTGACGAACCGGAGCATCTCCACCCCGGGGACGTGCCGGGCGACGAACTCCGCGAGGTCCACCTCGACTTCCGTGGGGGTGCCGTACATCGGCCCGGCGCTGGCGTGGGACTGGACGGCCGAACGGACCGGCTCGGGCATGTCGTGGCCCAGCAGCAGCGGTCCGTACCCCATCACGTAGTCGAGGTAGCGGTTCCCGTCGGCGTCGACGACGTGCGCGCCGTCCCCGCGCTCGACGAAGAACGGGTACGGGCGTGGGGCCGCCCGCACCGAGGAGTTCACCCCACCCGGCAGCACCGACAGCGCGCGGTCGTAGAGCTCCCGCGAGCGCTCGTGGTTCATGTCCGGACGGTTCGGCGGCCGGCGGAAAGAGCTTTCCCGTCCGCCGTCGGGCGACGTGTCCTCGGGGCTCGACGGCCCGTCGATGGGGACTTCGGTTGACGATCCACAGAGACTGAGGCACATAATTGGAGGTTCTAGATCCTCCCTGGCCAGAGGAATGAGTTATTGCCATCTAGACCAGGTATTTATCATCGTGCGTTGTAGCGGTCGATGCGAAACGAGAGACGACCCGAACCGACCTCCGGCGGTGTCGTATCGCCCGACAGGCCAGA
>JBEPXB010000421.1:0-3515 GCA_041642135.1 Halobacteriales archaeon
CATGGGAACCCCCTGCTCCGGCAACACACATCACTGTTGGGGCATCGGGGGTCGGGTCCCCGCCTTCACAGGTCCGATCTCTCCCGGGGACTCGAACCTCACCCGGCGGGCAGGTCGAGGTCGAGGGGTTCGATCGCCGTCTCGCCGTCGGGCGCGACGGTCACGAGGCTGTTCCGGGGGACCTCCCGCCAGACCCGGTCGTCCTCGAACAGCGCCTCGCTCGCGATCAGCGTCGCGGCGTCGCCCTTCGGTGACTCCGTCCCGCAGTACTCCCCGTCGGCCACGAACGAACCGGCCTCGCCGACGTAGAGCGACTGGGCGGTCGCGTCCTCGGGGCTCGCGTACCGCGTGGCGACGACGGACTCCCCGTCGGTCAGACAGAAGTTCGCCCACGTGGTCTCGCCCGCCCTGCCGGCCTCGACTTTCAGCGTCTCCAGATACTCGAGGCCGTTCCGGACCGCGTCCGCGAGGTCCTCGACACCGGGATCGAGGACGGCCTCGCCGAGTTCGTCCTGTATCACCGCGAAGGCGTGTTCGCTGTCGGTCGACCCGCGGATGCCGAAGTAGAGCTCCTCGTCGAGTTCCTCGCGGAGCCGGCGCATCACGTCGTCGTACGCGCCGAGCCCGCCGTTGTGCATGAACATGAGCTCCTGCCGGGCCTCCTCGACGGGGGAGCGGTCCCGCCGGTCCTCTATGGTGTGCCGGCCGCCGGGAAACGGGTGGCAGTTGAGCTGCTGGACCGCGAGGCCGGGGCTCGCCGCCCGGACGTGCGCGAAGTAGCACGGCGTCTCGACCAGCGGGCTCACCTGCATCATGTTCTCGTCGTTCCACGCCGGGCGGACCTCCCGATACACCGCGGGTTCGGGCGACGTGTCGGGGTCGTACCACCCGACGCCCCAGCCGTCGCCGTTCAGCGGCTCCTCGCGCTCTCGGGAGTCCGTCGACTGGTGGATGATGGAGTGGTCGGGCCTGTAGAGCAGTTCGTCAAGCTGGATCGGCGGACCGTGGTAGGCGACGAACCGGCACATGGCCCGCGGGTCGACCCACATATGCTTTAATCCGGCGCCGGAAGGGTGGGAGGCCACCACTCGGTACCGGTAGAACGGGCGCGCCCGCTCAGTAGAACGTCTCGCCCTCGCGGGCCATCTCGAACAGCAGGTCACAGGGGAGCGCGTGGTCGATCTCCCGGACGTCCTCGTGTTTGGCCGCGAAGCGCGTACACTCGCGGATGACCGGTTCGAGGCCGACCTCGTCGGCCTTCTCGAGGGGCCCCGTGGGCCAGTTGCCGCCGAGCTTCGCGCCGGTGTCGATGTCCTCGACGCTGGCGACGTCGTGCTGGACGAGCTTGGCCGCCTCGTTGATCGTCGGCGCCCAGATCCTCAGCGGGTCGAACTCCTCGCCCGCCGCCTCGGAGATGACCGGCTGGTCCTGCTCGGCGTAGTCGTAGTAGCCCTTCCCGGACTTCCGGCCGTAGTGGCCCTGCTCGTACTTCTCGTGGATCAGGTCCGGCACGGGCGTGTCGTACTTCAGCGGCCGGTCGTCCGAGAGGTGGCCCTCCTCGGCCTCGACGCTCAGCTGGATGGAGCCGGTGTAGTCCGCGAGTTCGAACGGCCCCATCGGGAATCCCGCTTTATATTTCATCGCGGAGTCGATCTCCTCGATCTCCGCCTCCTCCCACTGGACGTACCAGACCGCCGTCCGGCCGTACGGGCGCATCAGCCGGTTGACGATGAACGAGGGGATGTCCATCCGACAGCGGATCGGGGTCTTGCCGAGCCCGTCGATGAACGCCTCCGCGGTGTCCGCCACGTCGGGATCGACGTGCTTCGTCTCGATGACCTCCACCAGCTCCATCAGCATCGGCGGGTTGAACCAGTGGGTGCCACAGACCTGTTCCGGACGGTCGGTGGTCTCGGCGATGCGCGTGATGTTCAGCCCCGACGTGTTGGTGGCGAGGATCGCCTCTTCCGGAGCGTGCTCGTCGATGTCCTCGAAGATCGACTGTTTGAGGTCCTGGTTCTCGGGGGCCGCCTCGGTGACGAACCCCGCGTCGGCGACGCCCTCGGCGGTCTCGGTGTAGGTCTCGATCCGGTCCATCGCGGCCGCCTTCTCCGCATCCGTGGCGCGGTCGTGCTCGACGGCCTTCCCGAGACTCCACTCGATCTCCTCGAGCGCCGCCTCGAGCTGGTCCTCGTCGATGTCACAGAGTGCCACCTCGTAGCCGCCGAGCGCCGACACCGCGGCGATCCCGCGACCCATCTGCCCGGCGCCGACGACTGCCGTCCGCTCGATCTCCTCGAGACTCGCGGTCATGTCCGGCGACAACGGACGGGGGGTTCATAAACCGTGGGCGTTCGACCGAACACATTTCGGACAGAAGTGTTTGTACTAAGGCGGCCGAACGCGGGACTACTCGGGGCCGAGCTCGGCCAGGAGTCGACGGGCGTGCCCGACCGAGTACCGCACGCCGAACGCCCGGTCGACGTGTTCCCGGAGGAGTTCGGCCGTCCAGGCCGGTTCCTCGAACCCGAACTCTGCGGGAGGGTCAGCGAGGTGGCTCGCGAGTTCGATCCGTTCGTCGGCGTCGAGTTTCGGAGGTCGGCCGGGCCGGTCGTCGTCGTAGAGTGCATCGGCGAGCGGCCGCTCCTCGAACCGGTCGAGCCAGGAGTAGACCGTCGACTGCGGGATACCGTAGCGCTCGACGAGCGTCTCCACGGGAACCCCGTCGAGGTACGCCAGCGCGACCATCAGCCGCTCGACCGCCTTCGGGGTCTCGGCCGTCGCCAGCGCCTCCCGGAGTTCCGACGCCGTGACCCCCTCGATGTCCGGCATATCGGTCACTCGGGCACCGGGACCACATAACTCCAACTACTTGTGTCAGAGTATCGGTAGCGTCGGGTCGGGACCCGGGGGACCGACTACCGCCGGCTCCGCTTCGTCGTCTGGGAGTGAGACGGTCCGTACCCCTCGGTAGGGCGGTCAGACGATCAGCCGTGGTTCGTCACCACGTCCGGGATCGCCGGACTCCCCCTCGACGAGGTCGGCGAACGCCGCCGCGAACCGCTCGACGGCCTCCCAGTCGGTGTACTCGTAGTCGCGTCCGGTGTCGGTGTCACCGCCCATCTTCGCGGCGATCCGCTTCATCATCGCCCGTTCGAGGAACCCGTACCGGGAGTAGCGGAGCGCGCCGGCGAACACGGCCGTCCGGTCCGGCCGCCAGCCCGTCTCGGCCACGAACTCCTCGACGTACCGGTCGGCCTCGGCCCGCCGTTCGGGGTCCTCGGCGGCAGCCGAGAGACAGACCTGGAAGAACGCCGAGGGACGCTCCGCGAGGGCCTCCCGTTCGGTCCGGACGAACTCCCTGACGCGCTCGGGATGTGTGCCCATGTGGATGGAGGACCCGACGAGCACCGCGTCGAACGTCTCTACGGAGAGATCGTCGGGAGCCCGCCGTGCGTCGACGATGGTGACCTCGTGGCCGCGTGGCTCGAGCAGCCCGGCGATACGGCCGGCCA
>JBEPXB010000422.1:0-3509 GCA_041642135.1 Halobacteriales archaeon
CACTCGAGTCCACGCTCGCGACCGTCGACAGCTGGATGGGGTTCGTCCCGTTCCTCCCCGTCTGGATGGGTATCCTCGAACTCCTCGCCGCGCTGATGGGGCTCGGGGCGCTGGGTTTCCTCGTCCGTGAAGTCGCGAACGGGTAGGGCCAGCCCCACCCGACAGGGTTTTGTTGCCCGATCGTCAGGACCGACCATGAAGACGCCCTCCAGCCCCGCTCGTCCCACTCGCCGACGACTCCTCGCGGCCGGCACGACCGTCGCCGCCGGGGTCGCCGGCTGTCTCGGGTTCGTCGGGCCCGACGTGACCGAGTCGGGGTCGCTGACGTTCGACGTCCCCGAGGGAGTCGTCACAGTCGAGAACCGCAACGGCGACGTCGAGGTCGAACCCCACGACGGCGACGACGTCCTCGTGGAGTACCGGAAGGCGGGGCGCTCGCAGGCGGCCATCGACGCCGTTACCGTCGAGGGAACGGTCGAGGACGGCGACCTCGCGGTCCGGTCGGTCCACGACGACCGGTTCCGGAACGTCAGCGTCGATCTCACCGTACTGGTACCCGACGGCGGGCGCGTCGGGAGGGTCGCGACGGGCAACGGGGATACGGTCGTCCGCGAGGTCACCGGGGACGTCCGTGCCTCGACGGCGAACGGCGACGCCCGGGCGACCGACGTCGACGGCTACGTCACCGTCCAGTCGGGCAACGGCGACGCCGAGGCCCGCGGGACGACCGGGCTGTCGGGGGCGCGCTCGGCCAACGGTTCGGTGTTCGTGGAGGTGTACGCGCTCAGGGGGGCGACCGACGTCACCTCGGGGAACGGGGATGTCGAGGCGGGAGTCGCCCCCGACCTCGACGCGGAGGTCCTCGCCACCGTCGGCAACGGCGAACTCGACGTCGAGGTGGAACTGGACGGAGCGAGCGTCGCCGCGAACCGGGTTCGGGGCCGACTCGGCGACGGCGGGCCGCTGCTCACCCTGACGACCGGCAACGGCGACGTCCGGCTCTACGAGCTCGGGTCGTAGCGGGACCGGAGCGTAACGGGTCCGGAGCGGTCGCCGGTCGCCGGTAGAGCGGAACTCGACGAGTGTAGAAGAGGGGGGGGGACGAGGAGAGACGAGAGCCGACGCTACCCCTCGTCCGGCGGGGAGAGGTCGCGCCCGAACTCGTCGAAGACCTCCAGATCCTCCGGGAGTTCGTAGGGGAGCAGTCGCGACTCGCGCTCGTTGGGCATGTCCTCCGAGACGGGTTCGGCGACGGACTCCCAGCCGGGCTTGACCGCGATGGACTTCGCGGGCATCCCGACGGCGATGTGGTGTGCGGGGATATCCGACTGGACGACGCCGCGGGCGCCGACGACGGCGTTCTCGCCGACGTGGCTCCCGGCACGAACCATCGCGTCGTAGGTCAGCCGGACGTCGTCCTCGATGACCGTGTGGTAGTTCTCCACCTCGGTCTGGTCGACGATGTCGTGGTCGTGGCTGTAGACGTGGACGCCGTCGGAGAGCGAGACGCGGTCGCCGATCGTCAGTTTCCCGCGGTCGTCGAGGTGGACGTCGTCGTGGACGACGACGTTGTCCCCGATGGAGATGTTGTGTCCGTACGTGAACGTGATCCCCTTGAAAAAGCGGCAGTTCTCACCGCACTCCTCGAACAGCTGCTTGGCGAGCATCTCTCGAAACCGAAGCGCGAACTCGACGTTGTCGGCCATCGGCGTGGCGTCGAACTGCCGCCAGAGCCACTGGAGGAACTTCGAGCGCTCGTAGCGCTCCTCGTCCTTCTCGGCGTAGTACTCGGATTCGAGCGTCGCGTTGCAGGGGTCGTACCCCTGGAGGCGGACACGTTCGGCGGGTGAGACCGGCTCGCCCGCCTGCCACCGCTCGTAGGCGTCGCGGTCGCCGTGGAGGTCGACGAGCGTCTCCTCGACGACCGTGCAGGTGTCCTCGTCGGAAGAGAGCCGGGAGTCGATCTCCTCGATGAACGCCTGGAGCCCCTCCTCGGCCTCGGCCGGCAGGTGGACGTGTCGCTTCGTCATGTAGCCCCCCGTAATCGGCCACGCGCATTAGTCGTTGCGTCCGAAACCGCCGAAAACCCGGTTACGTGAGCGTAACCGGCCGTTCTGGGCGAGCGCCGGATCGGGACGGGGGAACGAAAAGCCCCATGTCCCGCGGGGCCCACCACCACGTATGGATTCAGAGCGACGCGAACCGCCCCGGACCGAGGAAGGATGGTACGTCCTCCACGACCTGCGCCGGATCGACTGGGACGCCTGGCGGGAGGCGCCCGAACACGAGCGCGAGCGGGCGCTCGAGTCGGGGGTCGACTACCTCCGGGAGCACGAGGCGCTCGCCGACGTCGACGGCGAGGAGGGTGCCTCGGCGACGTTCTCGGTCATCGGGCACAAGGCCGACCTGATGGTCCTCCACCTCCGGCCGTCGACGGCCGACATAGACCGCGCCGAGCGCCGTTTCGAGGCCACGCCGTTCGCCGGGTTCACCGAGCAGGTCTCCTCGTACGTCTCGGTCACGGAGATCTCCGGCTACCTCAGCGAGGAGGTCGGCGACGACATCGAGGAGATAGAGGATGCGGGTACCAGGAACTACCTCGCCTCGCGGCTCTACCCCACGCTCCCCGACGCCGAGCACGTCTGTTTCTACCCGATGGACAAGCGCCGGGACCCCCAGTACAACTGGTACGACCTGCCGTTCGAGGAACGCGCCGAGCTCATCTCGGGACACGGCGAGATAGGTCGGGAGTACGCGGGGAAGGTCACCCAGATCATCAGCGGGAGCGTCGGGTTCGACGACTACGAGTGGGGGGTCACGCTGTTCGCCGACGACGCCACCGAGATCAAGCACCTCCTCTACGAGATGCGGTTCGACCCTTCTTCCTCCCGCTACGCGGAGTTCGGGCCGTTCTACTTCGGCCGGCGGTTCCCGCCGACGGACCTCCCGGCACTCCTGTCCGGCGAGGCCGTCCCGACGGACGCGGGCGAGGACGCAGACACGGACGCCGACCACGCCGGACACGGAGAGAAGGCCACCCGTGCGCGGGCCGCGGCCGTCGCCGGCCACGGGGAGAGCGACGATGGACGCGGACACGGACGCAGAGACGAGCACGACGCCGACCACGACGGCGACGGTGATGCAAGCGACGGCGACGGTGATGCAAGCGACGGCGCGGACGGGGACGGGTCCGACCGTGGGGGCCGACCCTCCCGCCCGGCCGAGCCGCCGCACGAGGAGGCCGACCCCGACGAACTGACCCGGGAACTCGGGAGCATCGGGATCGACCTCGCCGACCACCCGGAGACGGGCTACGCCCTCGCGTTCGTCGCCACGGAGGACGCCGAGGACCTGGTGGAAGAGGTCGAGGGGCTCCGCTCGAACTTCGACCACTACGACACGCACGTCCTCACGACGGTCCGGGCCGACGCCGGGCGGTCGGTGGTGGTGAGCCTCTGGCGGAACGAGCGGGCGGCGAACACCGCAAGCGGCTTCCTCTCGGATCTGCC
>JBEPXB010000423.1:0-3509 GCA_041642135.1 Halobacteriales archaeon
CCCCCACGCCGCGAGTGCCCGGCCGACGGCCGCGGCCGGGTCTGCCGGCCGGTCGACGGCGACGAGCGTCCCGAAGAGGTCGAAGGAGACTGCCACTGTGCGCCCCTCGGGTGCGAGTGGCTTGAACGTCGCGGTCGCTCGAACGCCGCGGGTGGGACGGCACAGAGCGAGTGGACGGATCAGGCGAGATCGGACTCGTCGGTCCCGTCGGACGGGGTCGGTGCGGCCCGTCGCCGAAGCGGGCGGCGCAGGGCGAACCGGTACCCTTCGCGCTCGTTGAACTCGTCGACGGATTCCTCGGTGACGTGCCCCGAGGAGTAGACCCGCTCGTCGTCGTAGG
Organism: Halobacteriales archaeon; assembly: GCA_041642135.1. Classification (GTDB taxonomy): domain Archaea; phylum Halobacteriota; class Halobacteria; order Halobacteriales; family Haloarculaceae; genus Salinirubellus. Next base: position 341 of record JBEPXB010000423.1, read on the forward strand.
CGATGGCGTGTCGTGGCCACGGGTACGGCCACTCCCAGCAGACCGCCAGCCCCACGCCCGGGCGGTCGTTGGCGAGCGCCCACGAGGCGGCCACCAGAGCGTAGTCCTCGCAGTCACCCTCGCCGTCGGCGAGCGTCTCGTGGGGTCGCTTCGCGAAATCGAGGACCCCGTTCCAGTCGTCCTCGACCCAGTCGTACCCGCGGCGCGACCACTCCTCGATGTCGAACGAAGACCACAGGCCCTCGTCGTCACTGACGTACCGCTCGGGCCAGAGGACGGCGAACGGCGTCCAGCGGTCGAACTGCATGATTCCTAATTGTTTCGAGACGATATAAACGTCCCCGTGATCCCCGCGATCAGCCGCCGCCCGGCCCGGTTAGTCCCGGGGACCCGTCGTACGGTCGGCTGCAGTCCCTTGCCGGTACTCACCGACTCCGCCCGGGCGAGCACCGATAGGTCGTTACGACCGACCGTATCAGGCCACCGACCGCACCGGGTCCCGGTCGGCGTAGAACTGCCCGTGGAAGGCGAACGGTAGGCGGTGGGGGAGCGCCGCGCGGGCGAGCGGGGCCATCTCCTGCGCGTCGAGACAGACGAGTTCCGACCGGTCGGCGTCGGCGTCGAGGCAGACCGTCAGGAGGACGCCGTCGTCCTCGGTCTCCGGGTCGGGCGCGGGGACGAACACCGCCTCGCCGGGGTGGATCCCGGGGTCGCGCCAGACCCGCTCAGTGCCGGCCTCGAGGTCGACCTTCGCGACCGCTGTCGGGAGGCTTCCCCGCTCGGTCGCGGCGAGGTAGGCGTACCGGTACGGGCGGCCGTTGTACCGCCGGTAGCCTATCGTGGGGAACTCGACGGGACCCTCGCGGAGAGTGGTGCGGTCGGCGCGTCCGCCCGAGAGCGGGAGCCGGAAGCGCACGAAGTCACCGCGGGGCAGGTCGGGGTCGTCGCGCCGGAGGTTCTCGAGGGCGAGTCCGGTGACCGCACGTTCGTCCGGGAACGCCACGCAGTCGAGCACGACCGCCTCCCCGTCGCCGGTCTCGAAGGCGTTCGCGAAGTGGTAGACGAAGAACGGGTCGGTCTCGACGGCGGCGACACGCTCGCCGCTCCCTCGGTCGAGGACGTGGAACCGCGCGGGAGCGTCCCGGGGACGGAACGCGTCGAGGAACGTCCGACCCCGCGGGGCGCCGAAGAGGAGCGACCGGAGGTCGACGCCGAACGGCGGCTCGGGGACGACCGCGAACCGCTCGGTGAGTCCGAACGCGTGGACGTACGGCGGGTGGTCGTCGAAGACGAGGCGTGTCTTCGACTCCGGCGGCCCGCCTTCGGGTCGCCGGAACAGTGTGTAGGCGCTCTGCCGCCCGTAGGAGAGCCCGAGCGACCAGAACGCGTTCTCTCGGGGGTCGTAGTGGGCGTGCCCGAGCGTCAGGTCACAGTCCAGTCCGTCGGTGAGGTCACGCCGACCCGTCGTTCTCAACGTTTCCGGGTCGAACCGCAGTCCCACGGGCGACTCCGTCACGGCGAGGTACTCGCCGTCCACCCGTGCGACGCCGATGATCGGGTTGTCCGGATAGGCACCCGTCAGGGCCCCACGGAGGCGGCCGAGCGCCGACCGGTCCGAGGGGGTCCCGGGGAACATCGAGCGGACCCGGCCCTCCTCGCGGGCGACGCGGAAGTCCTCGCTCCGGACGTAGCGGTTCGAGTACTCGACCGCGCCGTCGGCGATCCGGAACCGCCGGAGCATCGCCAGCGGGTCGAACCAGTGGTGGAGTGGCCGGCCCCCGACCTCGAACTCCCCGGGACCGTTGATCAGGTACGTCCCCGAGAGCCAGTCGGGGAGCGACCCCTCGACGGGGAGCGACTCGCCGGCGAGTTCCTCCCGCTGTGTCTCGAACCCCGCGTGCCACGTGTTCGCCATGCCGGAAGTACGACGTCCGGACACAAGAACCCGGGAACCCCCGGTGACCGACCCGTCCGAGGCCGTCCGCTGGGCGCCCGTCCCGAACTATCACCAGATTTATGCGCGACGAGTGGGAGCACGCCCCATGGACGATATCTTCGTCGGTCGGGTGATGACGACGGACCTCCAGACCGTCGGGCCGGACACGCTCGTCGAGGACGCGGCACAGCTGATGCTCGGGGAGGGCGTCGGCTCGGTGCTCGTCGTCGACGAGTCGAACGGGCTCCTGGGTATCCTCACGACGACGGACTTCGTGCGCATCGTGGCGAAGAGCCAGCCGAAGGCACAGACGACCGTCACGAGGTACATGACGACCGACGTCGAGACGACGACGGCCGGGACGCCCATCAGCGACGTGGCGGACCAGATGCTCGAGGGCGGCTTCCACCACATGCCGGTCGTCGACGAGGAGGAGGGCCTCATCGGGATGGTGACGACGACCGACCTCGCGGCGTACCTGTCACACGTCGATCCGCCGAGGGCGTAGGCGGACCGGCGGGAACCGGCCGGGGTCTCCGTTCGGATGTTTGGGGGTCGACCCGGGCCGGATTCGGCGAGTCGGACTCGCGGGCCATACCTCTATGTGTACCGGGGACGAGGGGCCGCGCATGGCACTCGAGACAGTCATGCTTGCGGTGGGGTCGCGCGACTCGGATCGTACCGGTCGGCTAGCGGAACTCGTCGCCGACATCGCCGGGCCGGCCGGCGCGGACGTGATACTTCTCCACGCGTTCACCGAAGAGGAGTTCGACGAGAACATCGACACACTCGACTACGAGTTCAACGACCGGCCGGGGGCCGACGACGTCGCCCGCCGGCTGTCGGTCGTCCGTGACATCGTGAGGGAGCTCGAGGCGGCCGACATCGCGGTGACGATCCGTGGCGAGATCGGCGAGCACGCCGAGAGCATCGTCGATGCGGCGGGATCGACCGACGCCGACCTGCTCGTCATCGGCGGACGACGGCGGTCCCCGACCGGGAAGGTGGTCTTCGGCAGCACCGCACAGGAGGTGCTCCTCGAGTCGCCCTGTCCGGTGACGTTCGTTCGCGACCCGGTCTGACCGGAGCAACCCCCGTCGGACCGCAGGTCGTGGATCGTGGCGGCGGTCGGAGCCGGCCGCTGTCGTGTGACTCACGGAGGCGAGCGGGTACCAACAGCTATGCGTCGACCGATCTCGGTCGGACATATGTCGTCGCCGAACGCGCCGCCGG
>JBEPXB010000424.1:0-3508 GCA_041642135.1 Halobacteriales archaeon
TCACCGGGCCGGGCATCGGGAACGAGGTCGTCGCCGTCACCCGGATCGGCCCCTCGTTACGGGCCGCCCGGCGGAGCCACGCGTCGAGCTGTTCGGAGTAGACGACGGTCCGGCCGTCGACAGGGTCGTCGACCACGGCGAGTCGGAGGGTGTCGGGGCCGCGTGTCGGAGACGGTGTGGTCGTCGGAACCCCGGCCGGGGTGAGCGTGGACGTCCCCGTCTCCGTTTCCCCCGCACCGTTGCCACCGAGCCCCGTACAGCCCGCGAGCCCCGCCGCAGTCGCCGCCAGACCCGCGAGGAGAGCGCGTCGCGATCGCTCGCTCATGTCCCCCACTGCCGGGATCACCGGTAAGTGCTTTCAGGAGAGTCAAACACCGCTCTGAGTGTGGCGGGCGTTCGCCACCCCGGAGGGTCCGGGCCGGGGCTCGTGGCTCGCGGGTCGCTACGTTTCCCGCTCGCGCAACAGGAGGCTCTCCCTGCGGTCAGGCCTCCCTGCGCAACCGCCCCAGCACGAACTCCCTGTCGAGCGCGGCGAGGAACGGCCCGAGCCGGGGTCCCTCGTCGGTGTCGAGGAACAGCCGGTATCCCGCCGTGAAGAACTCGCCGACGTCGACGTCGTGCCGTCGCGCGGTCTCGTAGATCTCACCCTGCAGGCCCTCGTCGTCGGGGTCCTCGCGCTCGATGTAGTCCGCGAGGTCGTCGAGCGCCGCCTTCACGTCCTCCCCGAACTCCACGTCCGGGAGCGACTCGGCGAGTTCGTAGTTGTACTCGTTGTCGGTCCGCTCGGCCCAGGCCCGAGCGAGCGGGATCCGCGCGAGGGCCGCTTCCCGGGCCCACTCCGGCGCGTCAGGCGGGAGGTGTCCCGCCCGCTCGGCCATCGTCACCCGGAGGTCCGCCTCGTCGGTCATCCCGAGCACCGCCGCGTAGGTGTAGGGGATGCGGACCCGCTCCTCGCGCACCTCGCTCACGACGAACGGGTATACGCGCTCGGCGAGCGCCGTCTCCTTCTCGGTGCCGTCCTCCTCGCCGAAGTAGAGCCGCTCCACCCTGTCGAACTCGTCGACGAGCTGGTCGAGCCGCTCGATCGAGAAATCCCGGGCCTTCTTCGGGTCCTTCGCGAAGAAGTAGCGCAGGACCTCGGGCTCGATCAGGGAGAGCACCTCCGAGACGAGGACCACGTTCCCCTCGCTCGAACTGAACGGCTCGCCGTTCAGCGTGAACCACTCGTACACCATCGGCAGCGGGGCGTCGATTTCCAACAGCTCTTCGGCGATGTGCTCGCCGGAGATCCACGACCCCTCGGCGTGGTCCTTGCCGAACGGCTCGAAGTCCACCCCGAGGACCTGCCACTGGGCGGGCCACTCGAAGCGCCAGGGGAGCTTCCCCTCGCGGAACGTCGCAGTGCCACGATGACCGCAGCCCTCGATGACCCGGTCGCCCGCGGTCATGTCCGTACACTCGTACTCGACGGTTTCGGCGTCGAGGTCGACCGACAGGACCCGCTCGGTGATCTTCCCGCACTCCTCGCAGATCGGATTGAAGGGAACGTAGTCCGAATCGACCTTGTCCTGGTAGTTCGCCAGGATCTCCCGGGCCTCCTCGCGGTGCTCGAGGACGTGCCGGACGACGTCGTCCATCCGGCCCGACTCGTAGAGTTCGGTCGTCGAGACCACCTCGATGGGCACGTCGAGCAGTTCCGCCGACCGCTCGATCAGTCCGGTGAAATGCGCCCCGTAGGAGTCGGCCGTCCCGAACGGGTCGGGGATGTCGGTGTAGGGATGGCCGAGGTTCCGCCCGAGCGCGCCCGCGTCGACCTCCCCGAGGCCGACGAGGTTCCCGTCCGCGTCGGCGAGCGTCCGGGGGAGCTTCCGCAGGGGGTCGCGGTCGTCGGCGGTGAACACCTGCCGGACCTCGTGGCCCCGCTCGCGGAGCACTTCGGCGACGAAGTAGCCACGGAGCACCTCGTTCATGTTCCCGAGGTGCGGCACCCCCGAGGGGGAGATGCCGCCCTTGATCACGATCGGTTCGTCGGGGTCGCGGGCCTCGATGGCGTCGGCGACGGCGTCGGCCCAGAAGGCCCGCCGATACTCGGTCTCGTTCAGCGTGTGTGGGGAGGTCGGCTCGAAGGCCATCGTCACCGTCCCCCGCCGGACCCGTCGGGCCGTATCTCGGTTCCCTCGAACTCGCCGGTCTCGACCGCCCGGCGGACCCGGTCGGGCTCGGTGCCGTCGAGGACGTAGGTCTTGATGTTCGACCGCTGGACGAGCTTGGCGGCCAGCAGATCGATGGGGGCGCTCGACCCGGCCGAGCCGAGCGACTCCCCCTCCGCGACGAGCGAGACGAGGTCGGCCGCGCTCAGCTCGTCGTAGCGGGTCGCCCCCGCCTCCTCGTTCGGGTCGGCGTCGAACACCCCCGGGACGCTCGTCGCGTAGACGAGCAGGTCCGCCTCCGCGTACTCCGCGAGCGCGGCGCCGACGGCGTCGGTGGTCTGTCCGGGGACCAGACCCCCCATCACGACCAGTTCGCCCCGGGTGAGGGCGGCGGTCGCGGGCTCGTACCCCTCGAACGGCGTCGGGTTCGCGCGGTCGGAGAGCGCGGCGATCAGCAGCCGGGCGTTCAGGCGCGTCACTTCGATGCCGAGCTGATCCAGTTGGCCCTCGTTCGCGCCCACCTCCCGCGCCGTGCGGATGTACTCGCGGGCGACGCCACCGCCGCCGACCACCGCCGCAACCTCGTGTCCGGCGTCGACGAGCGCCTCGAGACACCCCGCGTACCCCTGCACCCGATCCGCGCGGAGGTCCGGCGCGAGGACGCTCCCGCCGACGGAGACGACGACTCTCATTGGAGCGGTGTAACTGCGGGCACCGTTTAACGGTTCTCAAAGGGTGACGCCGGTCCGCACGGGCTACCGGGCCACCCCGGGACCGCCAGCGAGCGACACCTACAAGCGCCGCCGGCCGAAGGGTCGTCCATGCGAACGCTCGGTATCGTCGGTCCCGGTTCGGGGACGCTCGCCGACCGCCTCGTCGACCGGCTGGACGGCCGCGTCGCGCTCGTCCGGGCCGAGGAAACGACCGACGGCGGCGTCGCGGCCCGCCGAGAGGGCGCGGCGACGACCTACGACCTCGGCCCGGAGGGGTGGCAGGCCCGCGGGGAGCCGACGACGGTCGGGGACATCCTCGACCGGCTCGCGCCCGACCACGACTACGCGATCGTGCTCGACCGGCCCGACGCCCGACTGACACAGGTCGCCATCGACGAGGGACACGACGCCGACCTGAACGTCGACCCGGAGGACGACCTCGCTTCCGTGATCGACCTGCTCGAGGGGCTCGAACCGCACGAGACGCTGGAGTCGCTCGTCGCGCGGGTGAAGCGCTCGCCGCGTGCCGAGCGGGCCGGGGCCATCGCCACGTTCACCGGCCGCGTCCGCGCGAAGGACGGCGAGGACGACACTCCCACCCAGTATCTCGAGTTCGAGAAGTACGAGGGGGTCGCCGAGGAGCGG
>JBEPXB010000425.1:0-3492 GCA_041642135.1 Halobacteriales archaeon
CGGCACGCCGCCGCGTTCGTGGAACGTGAGCCCCTGGCGTCCCTCGGCCCACGAGACGCGGACCTCGAGGTCGTGCCCCCGGAGTTCGCTCGCGACCCGGCGGCCAAGCGGGGAGTCCGGCAGCCGCGAGAGCCACGTCACGGGCTCGCCGAGCCGCCGGGCGGCGACCCCGGCGTTACTCTCGGGGCCAGAGGCCTCCACTTCGAGGCGGTCGACCCGCTCCAGTCGGCTCGTTCCGGGCGGCGAGAGTCGGAGGGCGGTCTCGCCCAGCGTGACCAGCATTACCGATGGGTCGGTCCGTGTGACTTTAGAATTGCGGCCCGTTCACTTCAGGAGTCGCGACGGCCGCCGTGACCGGGGTAGTCCCGCTCGAACCGTTCTTCCACCTCGTCGAGCCCGACCTCGACGAGCACCGGCCGGCCGTGCGGGCAGGCGTACGGGTTCTCGCAGTCGTCGAGCGCCGACAGCAGCGCGACGACCGACCCCTCCGCCAGCGACTCGTTGCCCGTCACCGCCGGGTAGCACGCCATGTCGCCGAGCAGGTCGTCGACGGCCGCCTCGACGGTCCCTTCCGGGTCGCCGTCGACGAAGTCCGCGAGGAGGTCCCTGACGAGCTCCGGGGCGTTCGGCCCCGCGAGGACCGCCGGAACGGTCCGGACGAGGACCCGGTCCCGGTCGCCGTCGCCATCGAGCGACGCGCGGAAGCCCAGCCGGGCGAGCGCCTCGCCGTAGTGTTCGAACAGTTCGGCCTCCCGGGGCGTGACCCCGACCTCGACCGGCTCGACGAGCGTCTGTGTCGTCACGTCCCCGGCGAACGCCTCGCGGAGCCGCTCGTAGTTCACCCGCTCGTCCGCCGCGTGCTGGTCGATCAGTACTACGCCGTCGGGCGTCTCCGCGACGAGGTACGTGTCGTGGACCTGCCCGAGGACGCGCATCGGCGGCAGCCGGTCCAGGTCGACGTCCAGCGCGCCGCCGGGATCGCCGGACTCGCCGGGGTCGGCGAGCGTCGACTGTCCGGGCGACTCCTGGAACCGCCGGTGGGGGTCGCTCGAGCCCGGTCGACCGTCGGACTGGTCGCCGTCGGGCCCCTCAGCGTCCGCGCGATGGCTCGACGACCCACCGGACGACTCGCGCTTCGGCGGAACGGTTCCGGGTCGCTCCCGCCCGCCCTCCGGGGCCGCGTCGGCGCTCACGTTCGCGGTTCCTCCGGCCACGTCGCGCCTCCCGGACCGGGAGCCGGGGGCTTCCGACCGGCCCTCGTCCGAGTCGGCGTCCGTCGTCGCCTCCGCATTCGCCTCCCCGGCGTCCGCGCTCCGCCCCGTTCTCCTTCCCGACGGGTCCGGGGTCGATGCCCCGTCGCCGCTGGAGCCGTCCTCCGCCGGGTGGTCGTCGGGGCCGGTCCCGTCCGAGGGTTCTGGACGGACATCCGTCTCGCCGGCCTTCGACCGGCCGCGAGGGGCCGTCGAGCGGAGCAAACCGGCTTCGAGGAGCCCGTCGCTGACGGCCTCCCGGACCTGCTCGCGGACCGCCGCCTCGTCGGCGAACCTGACCTCCAGTTTCCGGGGGTGGACGTTCACGTCGACGCTGGCGGGGTCGACCTCGACCCGGATCACGGCGAACGGGTAGCGGTCCGAGGCCAGCTGTCGCCCGTAGGCCTCGACGACCGCCTCGCGGACCGCCCGAGCGGTGACGTACCGGCCGTTGACGAACGTCGTGAGGTAGTCCCGCGAGGCGCGGTTCGTCTCCGGATGGCTCACGAGACCCGAGACGCCATCGAGCGGACCGTCCCCGGTCGGCGAGCCGCCGTTCCCGTCGCCGTCGTCGTTGCCGTTGTCGTCGTCGTTCCCGCCGCCGTCGACGGACGAACCCACCGGGACCATGCTCTCGGCCACCTCGCGGCCGTAGACCGACAGCACGGTCCCCCGCAGGTCGCCCCGTCCGGTGGTGGCGAACGTCTCGCGGCCGCCGTGTTCGAGCGAGACGGCCACGTCGGGGTTCGCCAGCGCGTAGCCCGCCACGATACGGTTGACGTGGTCGAACTCCGTCCCCGGCTGCTTGAGGTACTTCCGGCGGGCCGGGACGTTGTAGAACAGGTCCTCGATCTCGACGACCGTACCCTCCGGACAGCCGACGCGCTCGAGGCCCGTCACCTCGCCGCCCTCGACGCGGAGTTCGGTCCCCGTCGCGCTCCCGCGCTCGCGGGTCCGGACCGTGAGCCGGGAGACGGCGCCGATGGCGTGGAGCGCCTCCCCGCGGAAGCCGAGCGTGCCGACCCCGCCCTCGAGGTCGTCGATGTCGCGGATCTTCGAGGTGGTGTGCTCGCGGACGGCCGCCCGCACCCCCTCGCGGGACATCCCGACGCCGTCGTCCCGGACGACGATGCCGTCGATGCCGCCGGACTCGACGGCGACCGAGACGCGGGCGGCGTCGGCGTCGATGCTGTTCTCGACGAGTTCCTTCACCGCGCTCGCCGGCCGCTCGACCACCTCGCCCGCGGCGATGCGGTCGACCGTGGCCGGGTCGAGTTCGCGGATCGGGGTCGACCCGGACGGCTCCCCGGTCATCGGCGTCGGCCCCCCGTGCGGGCGGGCGAACGACCACCAGCGTTCATCGCTCCGGACGAGGGGAGCGGGACGTATCAATCCCGCGGGGGCGACCGGAGGGATCGGCGGGGTCGTGTCGACGTCGGCATCCCGATCCAGTCGACACCTCATACGGTCGTGCGTAACCGTTTTCAGCGATCTTCAGGACGATCGGTGTCCCGAGACCGGTGGGATGGAACGAGGGGCCGTGAGGCGGCAAAGAATTACGCACGACCGTATCAGCCGAGGCGGTCGGGTCCGGGCACGGACGGCGCAGAACTCGACCGTCCCACTCCGCACCTGGCACGACGCGGTCGGGAGTAGACGGTCGAACGGGACGGCCGATACGACTCCACCGGAGGGTCCCGACGAAACGTACCGGAGCATCACTCCGACGCTACACTGTAGGCGAAGTACCGTCCTCGGAACCGGCTCGCGCGACAGCCGACCGTTCGATACGCCGCGTGAGCGAACCCCCCTCCGGCCGGAATGCCCATATGTTTCAACTCGTTATTCGAGGTAAGTAAGATGGACGTACTGCAGGTGGCGACGGCATCGACGTATCCGGCCCCTGTCAACGGACACGAACACCGGATCGACGGGCTCGTGAGCGCTCGCCGGCCCGAGGACACGGTCGACAGGTGGAGCGAGATAGCGTCGGTCTCGGTGGACGTGCCCGAGGAACCGATCGAGCTCGGGGACGGATACCGCGAGTACCGCTGGCGATCCATCCCCCAGCTATCGACGCGCGCGCTGACGGGATGGCTCGGTGTTCCCGAAGTACTCAGCTACTACGGAACGAGACTGTCCCGGACCCCTCGGCTGGACGAACTGCTCGACACGGCGGACGTCGTCCTGGTAGAACTCCCGTACCACTTCAGATACGTCCACGAACGGAAGCCCGCCGACA
>JBEPXB010000426.1:0-3483 GCA_041642135.1 Halobacteriales archaeon
ACTCGAAGGAGATGACCCACCTCACCCAGCGGTCCATCGAGCAGTACAAGGAGATGGATACGTACAACGAGAGCGGCGGGATCGAGGTCGCTCGTACGGAGGAGCGGCTGGCCGAGAACCACCGCCGCATGCAGTCGGCGAAGGCGTGGGGCGAACCCGCCGAACTGCTCAGTCCCGAGGAGGTCGAGGAGCTGGTTCCCTACATCGAGACGGACGTGATCAAGGGCGGCTTCTACACGCCGGGAGCCGGCGTGTGTGACCCGCTCCGTGCCGGCGAGATCATGCGCGAGCGGGCCGACGCCATCGCCTCGGGCGAGGTCCCTCCGGACGAGTACGACGCCGGCGCGCTGGAGGTCGACGGCGGCGTCCAGCAGGCCCAGTCCGAACCCGCCTCTGGCTCGCGTGGCCTCCACGTCTTCCCGAACACGGAGGTGCTCGACATGCACGTCGAGGACGGCGCCATCCAGGCGGTCGAGACCGACCGCGGGACCGTCCACTCCGACGAGGTGGTCATCGCGGCCGGGCTGTGGAGTCCCAAGCTGGCGCGGATGGCCGGCGTCGACATCCCGCTCTCGCCGGCCGTCCACCAGCTGGTCAGTGTGGGACCCATCTCCTTCTTCGAGGACTTCGAGGGGGAGATCAGCCACCCGGTCGTCCGGGACATGGACACCCAGATGTACGAGCGGCCGAGCGGCAACGACATGGAGGTCGGCTCCTACCAGCACCGGCCGATCCTCTGGGACGTCGACGAGATCCTCTCGATCGACGAGGCGCCGCTCTCGCCGACCCAGCCGCCGCTCACCGAGGACGCCTTCGAGCAGTCGATGATGGACGCCCTCGAGCTGATGCCCGAGGTGCTCGACGACCCCTCCGCGGGCGTCCGTTACGAGATCGACGGCCTGCTCTCCCAGACCCCCGACGGCGCGCCGCTTCTGGGCCCGCTCCAGGACGTCGACGGCCTCTGGTCGGCGGCGGCCGTCTGGATCAAGGAGGCCCCGGCCATCGGCGAGATGGTCGCCCAGTGGATGACCGACGGCTGGTCGGAGATCGACCTGCACTCCTCGGACGTCAACCGGTTCTACGAGTACGGCACCTCCAAGAAGTTCGTCAAGAACCGGGCCCACGAGGGGTACAAGAAGACGTACGGCATCGTCCACCCGGCCGAGCAGTGGCAGTCCTCGCGGCCGCTCCGGACGAGCCCGTTCTACAACCGCCAGGAGGACCTCGACGCGCGGTTCTTCGAGGCCGCCGGCTGGGAGCGCCCGCAGTGGTTCGAGTCCAACGAGGACCTCCTGGAGACCTACAGCGAGGAGATCGAGGACCTGCGGCGGCCCGCCGAGTGGGACTCCCGGTGGTGGTCGCCGATCGTCCTCGGCGAGCACCTCCACATGCGCGACAAGGTCGCCATGGTCGGGGACATGGGCTTCTCCATCTTCGACTTCCTCGGCTCGGACGTCGTCGACTACCTCGAGGGGATGGTCGTCGGTCGCGTCGACGTCGACGTCGGCAAGACGGTCTACACGCCGGTGCTCGCGGAGAACGGCGGGTTCGTCTCGGACCTGACCATCGTCCGGCTCGGCCCGGAGCACTACCGGGTCATCACGGGCGGGGCCGCGGGTGGCTCCGACCGCGCGTGGTTCGACGGCCACATCCCCGAGGACGCCGACGTGAAGATGATCGACCAGTCCGAGTCGCTCTGCACGCTCGGCCTCTGGGGCCCCGACGCCCGGAACGTCCTCGAGGAGGTCGTCGAGGAGGACGTCTCCCACGAGGGGTTCGCGCCGTACACGGCCAAGGAGATCACCGTCGGCGACGTGGACGCCCACGCGCTGCGACTCTCGTACGTCGGCGAACTCGGCTGGGAGATCTACACCTCGATGGGCAAGGGCCAGCGGCTCTGGGACACCATCGCCGAGGCCGGCGAGGACTACGACATCCGGCCCGTCGGGATGGGGGTCTACGGCACCACCGGCCGGATGGAGAAGGGCTACCGGCTGTTCGGTCACGAGCTCGAACTCGAGTACAACCCCGCCGAGGCCGGCCTCACCTTCCACGGCGTGAAGGACGCCGACTTCATCGGCAAGGAGGCCTACGCGCAGGCGATCGAGGAGGAGAACGCCGCGACGCTGTGTACGCTGTCGGTCGACGACCACGCGCCCGAGGGCGGCGAGCCGCGGTTCATGCTCGGTAACGAGCCGGTGCTGGACCAGGACGGCGAGGTCATACTCGACGAGGAAGGGCGCCGCTCGTACGTGACGAGCGCCGGGACCGGCCCGAGCCTCGGCAAGCACCTCCTGATGGCGTACCTGCCGCCGGAGCACGCCGAGGAGGGCGAGCAGCTCCAGGTCGAGTACATGGGCGGCCACTACCCGGTGACCGTAGAGCGGGTCGGGTCGAAGCCGCTGTTCGACCCGGAGAACGAGCGGATCCGGAGCTAGAGCCGGTCGGAGTATCGCCCGCCGACCACGGTCGGACCCACGTGGTCCACCCACGACACGGGACACACGGCACGCGAACGAGGAACGAGAACACCGTTATGGACGTACTGGCCTGTATCAAGCGCGTTCCGGAGACGGGCGCGAAGATCGTACTGACCGACGACCACATGGGTATCGACACCACGAACCTGGGGTTCACGATGAGTCCCCACGAGGAGTGTGCGATAGAGGAGGCCGTCCAGCAGGTCGAGGCACACGGCGGGTCGGCGACGGCCCTGACCCTCGGCCCGGAGGAGGCGACCGAACAGCTCCGGACGGCCCTCGCGATGAAGTGCGACGACGCGACGCTGCTGGAGACCGATGGCGAGGAGTGGGGCCCTCGGGCGACCGCGGGCGCCATCGCCGATGCCGTCCGCGAGCGTGGCGGCGAGGACGCCTTCGACCTCCTGCTGTTCGGCAACGAGTCGGCCGACCAGGCCAACTACCAGGTCGGCGTCCGCGTCGCCCGCGAACTCGGTCTGCCCTGCGTGACCGGCATCAAGGACCTCTCGATCGAGGACGGTAACGCGGTAGCGAAACGGGAGATCTCCGGCGGCGAGGAGGTGTACGAACTCGACCTCCCCGCCGCCGTCACCGTCAAGGAGGGGATCAACGAGCCACGGTACGCCTCGATGCGAGCGAAGATGCAGGCGCGCCGCCAGGAGGTCGAGCACGTGACGCCCGAGCGGGGCGACCGCCAGGGGACCCTCGAGAAGGTTCGTCTGGAAGCCCCCGAGGAGGACGACAGGGAAGCAGAGGTACTCGGCGAGGGCCCGGACGCCGTCCCGGCCGTCGTCGAGGTGCTGAAAGAGGACGTGGAGGTGCTCTGACGATGAGCACGGTACTCGCGTTCGTCGAACACGAGGGCGGCGAGCCGAAGGAGACCTCTCTCGAGACGCTCACGCTGGCCCGCGAACTGGCGGGCGACACGGGATCGGCCCTCGAGGCCGTCGCGTTCGGCGCCGAGGGCGCCGGCGTGGCCGATCACCTCGGCCCGTACGGCGTC
>JBEPXB010000427.1:0-3483 GCA_041642135.1 Halobacteriales archaeon
GACGACCGTCCCGTTCCGGATGAGTTTCTCTGGCATGGGCACCCGACGTTCCGAACCACGGCACCAAATAATTTACCGTGCGGTAAACCGACGGTGAGAGACGACGAACCGGGAGAAATAGCCGAAACCAACCCCACAACGGGCGACTACTGTACGGACGTTGTTTACCGGTCGGTAAAGGGGCTGTGAACCCGGTAGAACAAGCGATATATATCCGCCTGCGAAGTGATCGGTGTATGAGCAAGCCCGGGCAGGGGTCGGTCGAAAACGACACCCGCGAGGCTATCATGGAGGCGACTTTCCGAGCCCTCAGCAAACACGGCTACACCGACCTCCGGATGCGCGACATCGGCGAGGAGATGGAGATGACCCGGCAGGTCATCCACTACCACTACGACGGGAAACACGACCTGATGTACCACTTCCTCGAGTACATCATCGAGCAGTACGAGGGGAGCGTCGAGGTGGACGAGGACGCCCCGCCTCGCGAGGAACTCGACGCGCGGATCGACCAGTGTCTGTTCGGCCCGGCGTTCGACGACTTCGGCCACTGGGACCGGATGAAGGTCTACCACGAGCTGTTCACCCACGCGCAGAACGACGCGGAACACCGGGCGATCTTCAACGAGCACTACGAGCGGATCCGCGGGAGTATCACCGAGGTCGTCGAGGCCGGCATCGAACAGGGCGTCTTCCGGGAGGTGGACGCCGCGCGGATGGGCCAACTCGTCACCGACGTCATCCACGCGGCCCGGGGCCGGAAACTCTCCCTGGGTCACGACGACGCCCCCGAGCAGGCCCGACGGTCCATCGACGAGTTCGTCCTCGATTCCCTCCAGGTCGACGCCGAGTAGTCCTGTCCTGCCGCCGTCTCTCCGTCGCTCCCGAGCGTCGGCTCCACCGGTGGACGTCCCGCCGCACTCGCGGCTCGCTCGTCGGAGAGGGGGACGTGCGTCCGGCCCGGCCAAGGCTTATGACCTACGGTAACGTACTACGTGGGACGATGAGCGAGAGCACCCAGGACACGGCGAGCGACCGGCGTATCACCTTCGGGGAGGCGGTCTACGACGCGGAGGGAGAGCGGCTCGGGACCGTCCGCGGCCTCGACGAGCACGGCTTCTACGTCAGCACCGCGGAGGGCGTCGTGGCGATGTCGGTCGAGCACGAGGCCGAGAGCAAGGCGGGCATCAAGGAGCTCCACTGGCGGTGCTGGGACTGCGGCGAACTCGGTCGGCTGGAGGCGGCCGACCTCCCCGAGGAGTGTCCGAACTGCGGTGCCCCGAAGGAGGATCTCTACTACTGGCAGCAGGACTAGGACGAGGGGAGTGGGGAAGGGATCAGGCCGTGAAGTCGTTACAGACCGGGATGCCCATCGTCCCGAAGTCGGTCATCGCCTCCAGTCGGTCGGGGATCGAGTGGATGTCGATGGTCTCGGAGACGAGTTCGGTCGGGTCGATCTTCCCCGCCTCGATCATGTTCAGCATCTCCGGGTAGCGCGAGGGCTGGAGGCCGAGCGAGCCGACGAACTCGATCTCCTTGGCGACGAACTCGTCGGTCGGGAGCGGCACCATCCCCTCCTCCTCGCTCGTGGTGAGGCCGATCTGGACGTGCCGGCCGCCCTTGCCGAGCGAGTTCACCGCGTTCTGGCAGGTCGTCGCGATGCCGAGCGCGTCAACCGAGACGTCGGCCCCCCCGTCGGTCATGTCCCGGACCTCCTTGGCGGGGTCCTCGACCTCCCGAGCGTTCACGGTGTCGACGGCGCCGAGCGACTCGGCCTTCTCTAACTTCTCCTCCATCAGGTCCACGCCGATGACGTTCGCGCCGAGCGCGTTCGCGATGTGGACCGCCGAGAGCCCGATACCACCGAGCCCGTGGACGACGACGTCCTCGCCGTTGCCGACGTCGCCCTGGTGGGCCATCCCGTGGTAGGAGGTCATGAACCGGCAGCCGATGCCGGCCGCGGTGTCCGTCCCGATGGCGTCCGGGAGCGGGACGGCGTTGATGTCCGCGTTCGGGACGTGGACCTCCTCGGCGAACGCGCCCGGCGCCTCGTTCATGAACCCGAGTCCGACGTGGTTCTCGCAGATGTTCTCCCGGCCGTTCCGACAGAGCGTACAGTTCCCGCAGGCGAAGTTGAACGGGATGGCGATGGGGTCGCCCTCCCGGACGTTCTCCACCTCGTCGCCGGCCGCGATGACCGTCCCACAGGGCTCGTGACCGAGGACGTGCGGCGGGTCGGGTCGGTAGCCGAACCAGTCCCAGTCGCCCTGCCAGCAGTGCCAGTCGCTCCGGCAGACACCACACCCGTCGACGCGCGCGACGACCCCCCTCGGCTCCGGCTCGGGCCGGTCGACCTCCTGTACCTCGAGCGGTTCCCTGAACTCCTCCAGGACCACTGCCTGCATCGACATGGCGACGGGGGCATCGGTCGCGTGGATCGTAAACATGCCACACGATACCCGACGGATGGGAATCGGCGCGTCAGTTATCCGATCGATCCGGCGAGTGGAAGGTCGTCCTTATACAGACCGTCCACCGACCGACGAGACCCGCCCCCCGGGAGGTCGACGGGTGACCCATCGAGCGGCCCGACCGCGGGTCCGCACGCGACCGCGAGGGCCGGCGGCGGCCGTCGGACGGTTTCCACGGAGTTCATTAGCCGTCCATGCACAGTCCCCGGCATGAGCGAGACGCCGGGACGGAACGTCCTCTTCGTCGTCACGGACACGGTCCGCAAGGACCACCTGACGCCGTACGGGTACGACCGGCCCACCACGCCCGGCCTCGAGGCGTTCGCCGAGGAGGCCCGTGTGTACGAGCAGGCGGTCGCACCCGCACCGTGGACGCTCCCGGTCCACGCCTCGATGTTCACCGGGCTCTACCCCTCCGAACACGGGGCGACCCAGGAGGACCCTTACCTCCCCGACGACGTGCTCACCCTCGCGGAGTCGCTGTCTGCGGCGGGTTACCCGACGGCGTGTTACTCCTCGAACGCCTGGATCACTCCCTACACCCGCCTGACCGCGGGGTTCGACGACCAGGACAACTTCTTCGAGGTGATGCCCGGCGAGTTCCTCTCGGGGGCGCTCGCGGACGTCTGGCAGCGCATCAACGACAACGACCGCCTCCGCGCGGTCGCCAACCGCCTCGTCGAACTCGGCAACGCCGCCCACGAGCACTTCGCCGGGAGCGAGGGCTCCGACTCGAAGACCCCCGAGGTGATAGACCGGACCATCGAGTTCGTCGACGACAACGAGGAGTTCTTCGCGTTCGTCAACCTGATGGACGCCCACCTGCCGTACTACCCGCCCGAGGAGTACGCCCGCGAGTTCGCGCCCGGGGTCGACGCCGATGCTGTGTGCCAGAACTCAAAGGAGTACAACTCCGGGGCCCGCGACATCGACGAGGCGGAGTGGGCGGACATCCGGGGGCTCTACGACGCGGAGATACGGCACATCGACGCCGAGCTCGAGCGGCTGTTCG
>JBEPXB010000428.1:0-3482 GCA_041642135.1 Halobacteriales archaeon
GCGAGAGGACGACCGTGGCGACCGCTCCGGCCAGCAGCGTCAGGCCGAGGGGGAGCTCGCGCTCCTCCCCGCCCGTCAGCACTGCCGGCACGGAGCGGGTCGCCATCTTACACCGAGAGCCCCACGTCCCGCATGAGCTCGATGGTCGGACCGATGTCCGCGAGTTGCGAGAGGTCGAGCCCCTGTGGCGGGTTCAGTTCGTCGATGGTCGGGAGGTCACCGACGGGCGCTACCTCGGGGATCAGCGGGTACTCGAACGTCGTCGTGGCGAAGTACTCCTGGGCCTCCGCCGAGAGGAGGTGCCGGACGAAGTTCGCGGCCATATCCGGATCGTCGGCGGTGTCCACCACCGCGGCGCCGGCGACGTTGAACACCGACCCGGCGTCGCCCTCGGTGAACGCCGTCGCCAGGGGGGCGTCCGGCCGGCCGTCGAGGACGCGCTGGATGTAGTAGTGGTTCGCGAACCCCGCGGCGATCTCCCCGTCGGCGATGGCCTGCGAGATGGCGAACTCGTCGGAGTAGGACTGGATGCCGAGGTCGAGCATCCCCCGGAGCCACTCGCGGGTCGCCTCCTCGCCGTTGAGGATCCGCATGGCGGTGACGAACGCCTGGAACGAGCCGTAGGAGGGCGCCCACCCCATCTCGTCCTCGAACCGCGACTGCTCGGGGAACGCGAAGATGTCGTCCGGGATGTCCGACTCCGAGAACGCCTCCGTGTTGTAGGGGACGGTCCGCGCGCGCCCGGACGTGCCGACCCACCGGCCGTCGGGGTCGCGGAACTCCTCGCGGACGAGTCCGAGGACGCCCTCCGGGAGCTCGGCCGCGCGGTCGCGCTCGGCGAGCGCGCCGAGCGACCCCGCGTTCACCGAGTAGAAGACGTCGGCCGGGGAGTTCTCCCCCTCGGTGAGGATGGTGTTGACGAGGTCGGTCGAGCCGCTGTACCTGACTCTGAGGTTCAGGTCGGGGTAGAGCTCCTCGATGTACTCGACGAGCGCGCCGACGAGCGCCTCCCCCCGCCCGGAGTAGACGTCGACGGTCCCCGAGAGGTCCGGCATCTCGGCCATCGGCGTGCCGCCCGGCGCGGGGCGGCCCTCGCGGCCGGAGCCGACCTGCCCGACCGGTTCGCCGCTCCCGCCGTCGGAGTCGGAGCCGTCCCCTCCGTCGCCGCCGTCGGAGCCGGCGTCCGTGGCCGTGTCGGTCGGCGTTCCGGTCCCCTGGCCGCCGGTACAGCCGGCGAGCGCCGCCGCGCCCGCGGATCCGGCCAGCGCGAGGACCCGCCGACGCGTCGGTCGCAGGGAGCCGTCGCGTTGCATATTCGATTTAGGGCCGCCTAAACGACTTGAGGGTTGCGGTTCCCCCGTGGCGTGTTGTTCATCAGTCATGATCAGTCGTCGGCGGCTGCGGGGACGCGGGACGGAGCGAGCGCGTCGAGGGCGCCGAGCCAGTCGTGCATGTGCTCGCCGACGTAGTTGAGGAAGGCGCCGTTACGCCACTCGGAGAAGTCGCCGGTCGCGAGGGCGTCGGCCATCGCGGCGTAGGCCTCGCGGTACGACTCCGCGCCGTCGCCGACGTCGTCGACGACCCGCCAGACGTGCTCGTTGAGTTCGAGCGCGGGCGCCTCGTTCGCGAGGTCCTCGAACGTCGGCCGGGGGGCCTTGTCGTGCCGGCAGAGCGGCGTTCCCGTGAGCACGCGGTCGTCGAGCAGGTCCGCCGCGCGCTTTACGAACACGCCCGACCAGATGTCGTCGAACCGGCCGACCTCCCAGTCGTTGTCGTCCATCGGCAACTGGTAGAACGCCGGGACCACCTCCCGGCGGAAGGCGAGGTTCATCGAGCAGACGGTGAGGTAGTGCCCCGGCGCGGCGAGGAAGTCCCCGCCGAAGTCCTCGCGAGTAGTCCGAGTACGGGCCTGTCCCCGGAGGTCACCGTCGCCGAGGATGCGGACGGCATCGAGGTCCGGAACGTTCGTCCAGAGCCCCTGGGAGACGACGACCTCCCCGCCGTCGAGTTCGACGGTACGGCTCTCGGTCGTCTCGCCCATCGCGCCGTACGGGTAGCCCCGGGGGTAGAGGCCGTGGTCCTCGACGTTCTGGTAGAGCACGTTCACCCAGCGCTCGTCCGAGCGGACCTCGGTCACCGGGCCCTCGCGCGCGAGGTTCGCGTAGTGGCCGCCGAAGAAGTCCGTCTCGTGGGGGCGGGTGTCGTCGTCGATGAAGAAGCCGTACTCGAAGTCGTTGGCCCAGAGGTAGAGCAGGCCGAACGACGTCTCGGCGTGGCTCGCGGCCGGGACGACGTGGCCGTACTCCTCGACCCCGTGTTCGGCGTACCAGTCCTCGCGGTCGCCGCCGTCGAACACCGCACCCGCCACGTCGAGATCATCGAGCATCGCCCGCATCCCCTCGACGTCACAGAACTCCTCGGTGACGAGACAGAAGAACAGCCGGTCGGCGTGGCCGTACCGTCTCGCGTTGTCGACGTACTCGCGTACGCACTCCGGCTCTCGGATCGTCGGCACGATCACACAGGTGTCGGGTTGCATCCGTCGTGTCCATTGTTTTAGGGCGGCCTAAAGTAACTGTCGCTCCTCGTCGGCGAGCCCCACGGGATCGCACCCCAATATATTAGGAAATATTAACTCCTGAAGAGGCCGTAGGATCGGTCTTGAACGCCTCTTCCGAGATCCATGCAATATTTGCCATGGTAATTGGACACGGTGGATTTTATAATAGGTGCTATAAGGACAACTATTATACTCGTGAACGCGACCGTATCGAACATGAACGCCCAACCCGCAGGGCAGGCCCAGCAGACCCGCGAACGCCCCCCGATGCTCGCCAACCAGACGTGTGTGGTCACCGGCGCGTCCCGGGGCATCGGCCGCGCCATCGCGGAGGAGCTCGGCGCGCACGGTGCCGAGGTCGTCGTCAACTACCGCTCCTCGGAGGCCGAGGCCCACGAGGTGGCCGACGCCGTCGACGATCTCGGCGGCGAGGCGCTCCCGGTGCAGGCGGACGTCTCGGACCTGGACGACGTCAGGGAGATGGCCGAGCGGACGCGCGAGGAGTTCGGGCCCGCGTCGGTGCTCGTGAACAACGCGGGGCTCACCGTCGACAAGAAGTTCGAGAACATGACCCGCGAGGACTGGGACACGGTGATGCAGGTGAACCTCGGCGGCGTGTTCAACTGCACGAAGACGTACTTCGAGGACATCCGCCAGGCCGAGCAGGGTCGGCTGATCAACATCTCGAGCGTCGTGGGCCAGCAGGGCAACTACGGTCAGGCCAACTACGCGACGACGAAGGCCGGCCTGTTCGGGTTCACTCGGACCATCGCGCTCGAACTCGCCCACGAGGGCTCGACGGCGAACTGCGTCGCCCCCGGGTTCGTCAAGACGGACATGCTCGAGACGGTCCCCGACCGGGTCAAAGAGAAGATCCTCGACCGCATCCCGCTCAGCCGGTTCGCGACGACCGACGACGTGG
>JBEPXB010000429.1:0-3481 GCA_041642135.1 Halobacteriales archaeon
AGGCCCAGTACTTCGAGCTCATCGTCGACACGGACACGAACGAGCCGGAGATCGACGTCGACCGGGAGACGACCTGGGAGCGTCCGCACGGAACGCGGATCGAACTCGAGATGGAGGGGAACATGCGGGCCCGCCAGCAGCTCCACGACTACGTGAAGTACACGGCGGTCGTCAACCCCCACGCGCGGATCGAGTTCCACGAGCCGAAGGAGTCGCTGAAGTTCGAGCGGGCGACCGATCAACTTCCAGCGGAGACCGAGGAGATACGGCCCCACCCACACGGTGTCGAACTGGGTACCCTGCTGAAGATGCTGGAGGCGACGGATTCGTACTCGCTGTCGGGGTTCCTCCAGGAGGAGTTCACGCGCGTGGGCGGCAAGACCGCCCGGAAGGTGATCGACCGGTTCCGCGACCGGCACCTCGGTCGGGAGATGGCCTGGCGGGCGCCGGACGCTCGCCGACGGGATGCGGTCACGGAAGCCATCGACGAGGCCGTCTCGAACAAGGGTGCGGACGCGACGGCGACGTTCGCGGACAGCGTCCTCGACGGGACGGACGACGTCGACGGGCTCCTTGCCCGCGACTACGTCACCTACACGGACCTCGAGGGGATCGTCGCGGCCGCCGCCGAGGACACGGAGGCGGCAACGGACCGTCGGTTCGGCGGGACCGTCCGGGAGAACGCCGTCGAGGCCGTCTGGGAGGTCGTGGTCGAGGAACGCGAGGCCGACCTGTACGCGCTGGTCGACGGCGCGACGACCGACCGCAAGGACGACGCGGCGGTCGAGGCGCTTTCCCGGCGGCTCGCGTCGAAGTTCGCCGATTCGGACTCCGGCCGGGACCGCGTGACCTACGACCACCTCGCGGAGTGGGTCGCCTGGGCAGCCGACCGGACCAAAGAACGCGAGGGCGAGACGTTCGGCGAGACGTCCCGCGAGAAGATCACCGACGCAGTCTGGGAACGAGCCCGGACCGTCGAGGACGCCCCGCCGAAGGTCCGGGAGGTAGCCTCGGACCGGGACACGGCAGCGGAGTTCCTGGAGGCGATGCGCGAGACGGACATCCTCTCGCCGCCGACGGACTGTCTCGCACCCATCACCTCCGAACTGGTCGAGGCCGGCCTCCGCAAGGAGTACGACGCGGACTTCTACGCCGCCTCGACCCGGGACGCGGAGGTCCACGGCGGCGACCCGTTCATCGTCGAGGCCGGCATCGCCTACGGTGGGGACCTCCCCGCCGAAGGGAGCGTCGAGATACTCCGGTTCGCCAACCGCGTGCCCCTCGTGTACCAGCGCGGCGCGTGTGCCACGGTGGACGTGGTAAAGCGCATCAACTGGCGGAACTACAACCTCGACCAGCCCGGCGGTTCGGGCATCCCGAACGGCCCCGCCGTGTTGATGGTCCACGTCGCCTCGACGAACGTCCCGTTCACGAGCGAGTCGAAGGACGCCGTCGCGAACGTCCCCGCCATCGAGGACGAGGTGGAACTCGCGCTGCGCGAGGCCGCCCGCGAGCTGAAGTCGTACCTGAACAAGAAGCGCTCGCTGGAACAGCGCCGGCGCAAGCAGAACGTCATCGCCGAACTCCTCCCGGAGATGGCCCGGAAGGTCTCGGAGGTCACCGGACGCGAGCCGCTGAACGTCGAGGACTCGCTGGCGCGGATCATGAACAACGTCCTCGTCGAGCGCCGCCGGGAGAACGGGCGCGTGGAACTCGTCGTCTCGAACCACGACGACCGGAACGCGGCGCTCGACGTGACGGACATCCTCTCGGCCGACCCGGGCGAGGTCGACGGCGCCCGCGTCGTCGAGATGGACGGCGAGTGGTTCGTGAAGTGGAGCCCCGAGGTGGCCGCCGGCGAGGAGGCCGTCCTCGAGTACGACGTCCCCGACGACACCGCCTTCGACGTCTCCGTCGAGGGCATCGAGGGCGAGCGAGTGACCATCGACGCCTGATCCGACTACAGACCGCAACCGCACACCACCGCACACACCCCCCACTACACCACATGAGCACCGAAGACGTACCCGAGGACGCCCGCAGCGGGGAGGCGCGCGCGCGCCTCATCGACCTCGCGGCCGAGTTCTACGACCAGTTCGCCGGCGGGGAGATCCCCCACATGGAGATCCCCACCCGGACGAAGAGTAACATCGAGTACGACCCCGAGAAGGAGGTGTGGGTCTACGGCGACCGCACCTCGACCAGGAGCGCGAACTCCGTCCGCGGCGCCAGGAAGCTCCTCAAGGCAGTCTACACGATCGAGTTCCTCGCCCAGCAGCTCGATCAGGACCGCTCCTCGACCCTGCGCGAACTCTACTACCTCAGCGAGTCCTGGGACAACGAGCACGCCCAGTTCTCGGACCAGGACGAGTCCAACCAGCTGATCGAGGACCTCGAGATCGTCTCGTCGGTCACCCGCGAGGACTTCCACATGCGCCCGGAGGAGTCCGGGGCGACGGTGATGGGGCCGCTCTTCCTCCGCGAGCAGACCCGCCGGGGCGAGCGGGACATCCACTGCCAGGAGGACGTCGGCGAGGGCGGCTACCAGATCCCGAACAATCCGGATACCATCGAGTTCCTCGACCACGACGCGGCGTTCGTCCTCTGTGTCGAGACCGGCGGGATGCGAGACCGGCTCGTCGAGAACGGCTTCGACACGGACCACGACGCGCTCGTCGTCCACCTGAAGGGCCAGCCCGCGAGGGCGACGAGGCGGCTGACCCGCCGGCTCAACGACGAACTCGACCTACCCGTGGTGGTGTTCACCGACGGCGACCCCTGGAGCTACCGCATCTACGGCTCCGTCGCGTACGGGTCGATCAAGTCCGCGCACCTCTCGGAGTACCTCGCCACGCCCGCCGCGCGGTTCGTCGGCATCCGACCCCGCGACATCGAGGAGTACGACCTCCCGGCCGACCCCCTCACCGACTCGGACGTGAACGCCCTCCAGAGCGAACTGGAGGACCCCCGCTTCCAGACGGAGTTCTGGCGCGAGGAGATCGAACTGCAGCTCGAGATCGGCAAGAAGTCCGAACAGCAGTCGCTCGCCTCCCGTGGCCTGGACTTCGTGACGGATACGTACCTGCCCGAGCGGCTCGGCGAGATGGGCGTGATGTAGGGTCGGTCGAGGAGGAGTCCCGACCGACGGGCGCGTTCCGCGTCGGTCACGAGAAACTGAGCGTGTCCCCCTCCTCGACCGGCGTCGATTCCCCGTCGATGAACTCGACGTGGGTCCCGTTCTTCATGACGAGCACGTCCGACTCGTCGACGTCGTACGTCTCGGCGAACCGGGACAGGACCGTCCCGACGGTGGTCCCCGGCTCGACGTCCCACTCGATACGCTTCTCCCCGACGTCCCTCCTGAGCCCGCCGTATGTTCGTATCTCGACCGTCATCGTTCCGGACCCTCCGTCCGGGTTCCCTGGGTCGGTTGGCATCGGTGTCTCTCCTGCTGCGTTCCGTCCGACACGCACGTCGGTTC
>JBEPXB010000430.1:0-3476 GCA_041642135.1 Halobacteriales archaeon
GTGGGCGGTGTTAAACTCCGTGGGAGGCGAACGGTGGGGAGTCACGTCGAGAGCGGAATGGGACTGGAAGGACGCACGCGGTCACTCGAGGGACGATCACCGGCCCGACGGGGAGATGCACGCGGTAGATACGCGTCTCGGATCCCTCCTGAGCAGCGATACGGCGGCCGTGCCGCGCACTCCCTCGCCGCAACGTTACTAATTCGCGACAACGTTACTAATGTCACCGAAACCTTCACTATCGATGGGATGAGCGTTCTCTACGGGTGAGGAAGAGTGGCACTCTCCGAAGGGGACCTTCGGGCCGCGGGGCTCGGTGACCGGTTCGACGCCGTCGACGCGGCGATCGCGACACACCTAGAGGGGAACGTCTCGAACGTGGCGGTGATCGCCGAACCGTTCGCCGGCCGCGAGGTACTCGTCGAGTACGCCGACGAGGCGTTCGGGGCGGCCTCACAGCGGGTCAGTTACGACGGCGTCGTCGACGACCCCGAGGAGTTCGTCTTTCCGAACGCGGAGGTGGTGGTCGTCGACGGCTGTCACTACCTCTACACGCGACAGATCGGCGGGTACGACGTCCTGGACGCGTTCCTGGCGAAGGTCGTCGAACGGGACGCGATGTTCGTCACCGCGTGGAACCGCTACGCGTGGGACTACCTGACCGCGATACGGGACGTCGAACACGCGTTCCCGGTCCAGATCCGGATCCCGTCGCTCGGCTCGGGGGCGATAACCGAACTCCTCCTGAACCACTACGGCCCCGGGATGCCCGAATTCGTCCAGACGGGCGAGGCCGGTCGCGTGAAGTCCATCAGCGTGGGACGGCGGTCGCTGTCGGTCGGCAGGTGGCGCGTGGACGTGCCGATACCGGAGCCGAACCCGGAGTACATCACCTCGCGCTCGAACACGGACCGGTACGGCGACGTCGAGGCGGTCGTCTTCGAGAAGCTCGCGTACCTCTCCGACGGGAACCCCGGGGTGGCCTGTCGGCTATGGGAGCGGAGCGTCCGGGACGGCGAGATCGCCCCGGCCTACGTCGAGGAAGTCGAGGGGGTGCTCGACATAGACGACGACGAGGCGTTCTTACTGGAACTGGTCCTGGCGAAGGGGTCGGTGACCGTCGACACCCTCGACGATATCCTGGTGAACGTTCCGGTGAAACGCTCGCTCGGAACGCTCGTCCACAAGCGAGTCCTCGATGTCACGGACGATACCGTGGGTCTGGTTCCCGAACGGCTGCACGCCACGGCCGAGCACCTCCGGGGAAGGCAACTGATATGGTGACCGTCCACTGGCTCGCGCTTCAGAGCGCGAGTCCGGAGACCGGGCTCGATTCCGTGAACCTCGAACCGGAGGTGCTCCTGTACGCCGGCGTCGTGCTGCTCGGGGCCTACGTCACCGGGAGAGCCGTCAGTATCGGGCTGACCGCACTGGGCGACCGGCTCCTCGCGAACCGCTTCCGGGTGACGATACTCGTCCCGCTCGTGAAGTTCATCGTGTACGGGTTCGCCATCTACGTCGTCCTGTCGCTGCTGTTCGAGCTCTCGTCGACCCAGCTCGTCGCGTTCTCCGGGCTGCTCGGTGCCGCGCTGGGGCTGGGGCTGAAGGACCTGCTCGCGGACGTCGTCGGCGGACTCGTGCTCGTCGCCGAACAGCCCTACCAGATCGGGGACAAGATCAGCATCGGCGAGCACTACGGGGAGGTGGTCGACATCGGTGTCCGGTCGACGCAGATCGTGACGCCGAACGACACGCTGGTCTCGGTGCCGAACTACTACTTCTTCAACGAGTCGATCGCGAACGCGAGCGCCGGGCGAGCCGAGATGCTCGTCACCGTGGAGTTCTACATCGACCCCGGATCGGATGCACGTCTGGCCCGCCGGATCGTCGAGGACGCGCTCCTCTCCTCGCAGTACGTCTACGTCGACGACGAGTGTCCGGTCGAGGTCCACATCGCCGACGGACTCCACTATCGAACGATCACCGGGAAGGCCTACGTGAACGACCTGCGCAACGAACTCCGGTTCAAGACCGACGTGACGGATCGGGTGTTCGAGGAGTTCGGCCGACGAGCCATCAGTTCGCCGAAGGAGCCCGAGGGGCCCGAACCCGAAGCCGGAGCCGAGGTGTGACCGGTCGTACCCCGGAAGCTCCGGTCGCCCGGCGGGGTCGACGCCGTCCTCGACCCGGGCGTCGGACTGTCTCGCGCTCTACGGACCCCGGGGTTCGGAACCGGCCTCAGAACTGGTCTAGCCGGCGGTGGACCCCCTTGCGGACCTCCGCGACCAGCGCGTCGAGGTCGAGGCCGAGCACCGACTCGGCGGCCGTCCCGACCGTTCCGGTCTCGCCCTCGGGCGCGTAGACGCCGAGCCGCCACTGCTCGACCTGTGCCTCCCGGAGCGCCTCGACCAGCCCGGACTGGGTCCCCAGCCGGCGGACCTCCCCGCCGACGACGACCCGCGAGGTGGACTCGGTCATGGTCGGACGGGGCTGGACGTCCACGATCACGTCCGCGGGATCGACCCCGGCACGGTCGGCGATGGCGGCCTCGTGCTCGGCGATCGTCGACCGGTCGGCGTCGATCAGCTCGTCGTCGACGTCGGCGAACTCGGCCCAGACCGCCCGCTTGGGCAGGTCGCGGTGGTCGAGCCGGCGGGCGAACGGCGCCGCCCCCTCGTGCTCGCGCATCGCCACCAGCAGGTCGTAGTCGTCCATCCGGGCGAACTCCCGGGGGGCGACCACGCCCGAGCGGACGAGCCGCTCGGCGCCCCGGCGGAGCGTCGCCTTCGAGATGCGGGCGACGTGGTGGTTGTACACCGTCGGGTTCATCAGCGCCCGGGCGAGCAGCAGCGACTCCGCCGTCTGGACGTTCCCCTCGGCGAGCACGAGGTCCTCGCCCACGAACCGGAGCTCCCGGATCAGTCGCCCGTGATCGATGGTGCCGTACGGGACCCCGGTGTGGTGGGCGTCGCGGACGAGGTAGTCCATCCGGTCGACGTCGAGTTCCCCCGAGACGAGCTGGCCGAACTGCCCCTCGCCGCCGACCAGCCCGGCGACCCGGACGGGGTCGAGGTCGTGGGATCCGAGGACCCCGGCCACCTCGCCCGACCCGAGGAGGTCGTGGACCTCGTCGTGTCGACGACCGACGTGGCGCTCTAAGAGGTCCTCGGTGTTGTGCGAGAACGGCGGGTGGCCCACGTCGTGGAGGAGGGCGGCGGCCCGGACGCGCTCGGCCTGCGTCCCCTCGATGCCGAGGTGGCCGAGCGCCTCCTCGGCGAGGTGGTAGACCCCGAGGGAGTGCTCGAATCTCGTATGATTCGCGGAGGGGTAGACGAGCCCCACCGTCCCCAGCTGTCTCACCCGGCGGAGCCGCTGGACCGGCGGGGTGTCGAGCAGCGCCTCCGCCACGCCCCTGACCGTGATGTGGTCGTGGACGCTGTCCTTGATGGTGGTCACGTGGATGGTGTTGAGCCCGT
>JBEPXB010000431.1:0-3473 GCA_041642135.1 Halobacteriales archaeon
TCACCGGCGTCGAACTGCTCGACGCCGGACCCGGGGACCGGGCCGCCCGAAACGGCGACCCGGCCTGAGTCGAGCCGAGCCGTCCGCTACTCCTGTTCCTCGCCGGCCCGCCAGACGGTGCCGTTGGCGCGGTAGCCGTCGAACTCGCCGGTCGTGATCTCGCGTTCGATCTCCTCGCTCGTCTCCTCGTCGATGCGGACGAGATGACAGAGCGGGTGGCCCGGCAGGGCGACCGGGTTCTCGAGGACGCCGACCAGCAGGCCCGTGAACGGCGCCCGCACGACCCGCTCCTCCCGTCCGAAGTGGTCCGAGACGGTGCAGATGGTCTCCCCCTCGCGGACCAGCGGGTACGGCCCCCAGTGCATGTCGACGAGCCCCCCGGCGTCGGCCCTGAGCCACGCCTTGTCGCCGGCACCGCCGTGGACCACCCGGCGCCACCTGGGCTCGGGTGGATCCCCGGGTATCAGCCCGTACTCCGCGAGGACGCCCTCGACGCCCTCCATCGCCTTCTCGACGAGCACCGGCTGGAACCGGTGGGCCTTGCCCATCTCCACCGTGACGGTGGGGATACCGGCGGCCGTGGCGGCGCGGCGGAGCGCGCCCTCGTCGCCCGCCCCCGCGAGGACCACGTTCGCGCCGAACGCCCGCGCCAGCCGGTCCACCCTCGGGTTCGAGGTCTCCGCCCGGAGGTGGAACATCGTCGTCCGGTTGCGGGTCGAGGTGTGCAGGTCCAGCCCGTAGTCACACTGCGAGAGGAACGCCCCCCAGAGTTCGTTCGCCATCCGCTCGGCGGTGTTCGACCCCGACCGGCCCGGGAACGCCCGGTTGAGGTCCTGGTCGTAGATCGGGATGTAGCGCTGCTGGGCCTGGAACGCCGGGACGTTCGCCACGTGGAACACCACCAGCGTCCCTGCCAGATCGGCGGGGTCGTACCGCCCGGCGACCTCCTGTGCGACCTTCACGCCGTTGAGTTCGTCGCCGTGGACCGCGGCGACGACGAACACCCGCGGGCCGGGGCGGTCGCCGTTGATCACCGTCACCGGGACCTCGACGGGGTCGCCGAGGTACGTCTCGCCCACCTCGTAGCGGAGGTGGCGCTTCTCGCCCGGCCGGACCTCCCCGCCGTAGCGGAACGGCTCGGCTCGTGTCCGGTGTGTCGCCTCGTCCTCACCGTTCTCACCGTCGCTGTCGGACATACAGCCGACAGGGGCGGCCGGGGTCGTAGGTGTTGTCTCGGCCCGTCGGGGCCGTTCGGACGGGGGGATCGGGACTCGTCCCGGGGCCAGCCGACGACATCGGAGAGCGACGGGTTCCGGTGGTCGTCCCGAACGCGCCGGTGGACCGCTACCGCCCGGACCGTCGCGGCCACGGCCGGACCGCTTCCGGGCGGCCCGGACGGACGGTCACCCGGACGCGCGGAACGTCCGCGCGGTGTCCCTGTCGGCGCGCACGGCGTCGACCTCGACGAACCCGAGCGAGGTGAAGACGCGGTTCCAGTTCCGGTAGTACAGGGGGATGGCCTCGTCGACGTAGTTCACGTCGGCATCGGTCGTCGGCGAACCGTGGGCCGCTCCCTCGTTCTCGACCGTGACGAGGACGTCGTCGGTGATCCGGGCGACCTCCTCGAAAACCCACTCGGCGTCCGGGTGCAGGTGCTGTAGCGTCTCGACGGAGTAGACCGCGTCGAACTGCCCGTCGTCGAAGTCGCCGATGACGTCCTCGATCGGACCGCAGTAGAACGTCCCATCCGCGGCGAGCGCCGGATACTGCTCCGCCATCACGTCGAACGCCTCGGCGTTGATGTCGACGCCAGAGAGGTTCCCAAAGCCGTGGGCGGCGAGGTGTGCGAGGTGACGCCCCGAACTACAGCCGATCTCGAGGACGGCCGCGTCGTCCTCGAGGTATCGATCGAGCGTCTCGCGAACCAGCTCGCTCGTCTCGTTCGAGCCGTAGTACGCGTAGTACGCCGGCGAGTACTCGCCGGATCGGCCCGCCCACTCGTCTCGGACGCTTGTGTAATCCACGTGTACCCACCCCGACGGACACGTAAAGCCCCGTCGGCCTGCGTCCGGCGTCCTCCGCCGGGCCGGACGGGACGGCGGGAGCGACCTTCCGGCTCCCGCTCGTCCGGCAGTCGGTCGCGGTTCCGTCGCCGGAACACCCGCCCGGATACCGTGCTCCGGTCGCCGCGACGGACCACACTACCGGTATCGGAAGAATCGGAAACCGCACGGTTCCACTTATACCGGTGGCGCCGGAACGCCGGGAGTGAGATGATACGGGACGCGCGGGTGCTCCAGCCCGACTTCGTGCCGAGCGAGGTCGAACACCGCGAGGAGGCGGTCGACGCCCTCTCGAACGCCCTCGCACCCGTCGCCCGCGGGGAGCCAGCCGAGACCGCGCTCCTGTTCGGCCCGAGCGGTGCCGGGAAGACCTGCATCGCCCGGTACACCGTCGAGCGGCTCCGCGAGGAGGTGCTCGATGTCGTGACGGGGTACGTCAACTGCTGGCAGAACTACTCGCGATTCCGTGCGCTCTACCGGGTTCTCGAGGGCGTGGGCCGGACCGTCGACGTCCATCGGCAATCGACCCCGAAGGACGAACTGCTCGAACGCCTGGCAGAGTACGAGGGCCCGCCGTACGTGGTGATCCTGGACGAGGTCGACCAGCTGGAGGACCCGCGCGTGCTCTACGACCTCTACCGGACGCGGGGCCTGTCGATGGTGTGCATCGCCAACCGGGAGACGGACCTGTTCGCGGGGCTGGACGACCGGCTCGCCAGTCGGCTCCACAGTGCCGTCCGCGTGCAGTTCGACAAGTACGGCGTCGAGGCGCTGGCGGACATCCTCGCGGCACGGGTCGAGTGGGGTATCGACGCCGCGGTCGACCGCGCGGACCTGGAGTTCGTCGCCGACGCCGCCGCCGGGGACGCCCGCGTCGCCATCGGGATCCTCCGGTCTGCGGCCCGCGAGGCCGACCGCGAGGAGGACGAGCGGATAACCCGCGAGCGGTTCGAGGCGGCGGTTCCCCAGGGACGGCGGGCGGTCCGCCGGGCGAGCCTCGACCGGCTCACCCCCCACCAGCGGACGCTGTACGAGATCATCGAGGAGTGCATCGAGGTCGACCCCGGAGAGCTCTATGGCCAGTACCAGGAGCGGGTCGACGACCCGAAGACCCGGCGCACGGTGCGGAACTACCTCTCGAAGATGGTCCAGTACGACCTCGTCGTCGCCTCGGGGGAGAACCGGGGACGGACCTACCGGCTCGCGGGCGGGGCGTAGGGCGGCCCGATGGTCGGCGGCCCGGTGGCGGGGTAGCCCGGCGGCGACGGCTCTCCACGAGGCGTCGTCTCGCGACTCCACTGCGGCCGGAAGACCGGCGCGAGCCTCGAACACCGAGGAGACAGCTATTAGTCCGGCACGGTCCAACCGTGACTGAATGCAACAGGGTGGTGTCGCCGAGGCCGAGGACGG
>JBEPXB010000432.1:0-3424 GCA_041642135.1 Halobacteriales archaeon
GATCCCGCCGAGGTAGGGAACGAGCCCGACAAGCTCGAGGGCAAGCAGGAACGCGGCTATTCCTGCGAGTGTCGCGACACCGTCGCGCTCGATCGGGAGGCGCCTCCCGATGAGGTATCCGAATACGGCCTGGCCGTAGAGGATGACCAGGAACTCGGCAAACAGCCCGACGATCGCGAGCGGGAGTAAGATGAGAGTGAACGCCATATAGACGAAGAGGACGAGGAGGGTCGTTGCGCCGAGGCTGCCGACGATGGCGTTGACGAGCGCGTGCTCGGTGATCGCCGCGCCGACGTTCTCGATGACGAGTGGGTGCCGTTCGACGAGCCACCACCCGAACGCGCCGAGGGCGAGGAACTGCAGGAGGAACGCCCCGATCCGCTGAGCGGGCGAACTCGACGGGGTTGGCGGCTCGAATTGCGACACGCGGCCGACCGACGCCTCGGAGCTGACCGCAGCGGAGCCTGAATACGTCTGGAGGGTACCGGTCACGGTCGCGCCGTCATTTACCGAGAGGTTCCCGTCAAGGAGCGTCACGTCGCCGTCGACGGTGCCGTCGATGTCTGCGGTCCCACCGATCACGTAGATGTCGCCCTCGACGGTCGCGTCACCGGAGACGGTGGTGGTCCCGCCGGCGACGACGTGGACGTCCGCGAGTGAGTCGACGTCGGCGGCGCCCTGAAACGTCACGGACATCTCCCGGACGTCGCCGCCCCCGATGGAGATCATGAGGAGCACAACGATGAGGAGTGGGATGGCTTCCGTCGGAGTCATGCACTCGCCCCTCCGTGCTCGCGAGCGAGTTCGACCATCCGTCTGGCGTACAGGCCGACCGCGAGTCCGAACAAGAGGAGCAGGGAGAGCGCCTGCACCACGTTCAGATGAGAGAGGAGCGTGAGGTCGGCCGCCTGGAAGTACAGCGCGAGCGCGGTGCTCGAGAACGTGGCGAGCCACCCGGCCACGCCGATCCCGATCGCGGAGTGGGTGCCGATCGTCTCTGGCGTCGAGAGGTCCGGCCAGAGCGCGAAGTTCAGCGTCGTGTAGAAACTCACGGCGATCGCGTACAGGGCAGGATTCAGGGGTGAAGTGCCGCCTCCCGAGATAGTGGGGAACACCTCGGCGATTCGCAGGTCGGACGTGTACATAACGTGCGTGAGGGCGAACAGCGCGAACGTCCAGAGGAAGACGCGAGAGAGCGAGTAGTTCGCGTAGATGACGCCGGCCATCACCGCCCCGGCGACGTGTGCGACGGCGATGAACAGGCGCGTCGAGAGGTCGGGCGACTGCCAGGAACTCAGCGGAGTGACGGCGTATCAATGATCCGGAGAAACCCGAGGCTGTCGATGAAGAACACGCCGAACATCAAGACAACCGGGACGACGAACGCGAAACTTCGTGCCCGAATCTGCTCTCCGTGACAGAACCGCCCAGTACCGTACATCTCGTGTTGCTCCCCGAGGGTGTCGAGGATTCCATCGAGACGGTCAAAGCGGACAAACGACAGGACGGCCAGCACAACGATACCTGGTGCCATCGCGGCGACCATTAATTGACTAAAGACATCGATCGACCAAGAGAGCGGAATCGCATTGGCAAAGAAATACGCGATGGCCGTGATCGCCGCGGCGACGTACCCGCGGTCCGGCACCGGCACGAGATCGATCGCGAGCGAGAACGAGACCGGAAATCCGACCCCGAGCCCGATCGACGCGAAGACAATCCAGCCGCCGAATGCGGGAACAGTCCGGATCATCGGGGCGACGAGCGTGAGCGCGAACTGGAGACAGACGACGCCGAACAGGAGTCGGAGCTTCGTTCGGAGGTCCGTACTCCACCCGCGTCGGTCCATCGTCACGCCAGTCACGACTGCGACGACGAGCGTCACGAGTGCGAGCGAGGCCATCCATATCGAGACGGCAGTCTCGGACATTCCGACGAGGCGTGTCCCGAGGTCGATGAGTCCCAGTTGGACGAACGTGATGTTGTAGTAGTACCCGGCGACCATCAGAGCGACGAAGAGACCGTACCCCGCCACCGGTATCCATCGGCGCTCACGAACGTGCGAGTTAAACTCCATTTGAGTAGTCTTGACCTGTTGTGATCACGAACGGTCATTAATTACAGCGTCGGGGACAGTCGAACACCCTGTCGTTGCACATCTTCAACGTTCACGACAGGAGGTGGATTCGGGACGGTAGCCTCATGGGGATAACTGGGAACGAATCGTCGTCCCTCGAAGAACGAATCCTCGTCCCTCGAAGCTTGCAACGAGGACAATACGTGCCTCGTTTTGCCGCTAATTGATGGGTGTCTCAGACGCTCTCACGGGAAGATTCCGTCAAGCTAACCGGGAAATGGACGCCGTCTGGCGATATGGCATCGCTCAGACGGCTTGCCTGGATGTGTCGAAAGCTCGCCAAACAGCACGTTGACAAGCCAGACGTACCCGCCGCGCCGGACGGCGCGGGCGGGTACGCCGAGTGGGTACAGATCGCCTTGATTCTCTACCGTGTCGAACTGGAAAAGAGTCTCCGCGAGACGGAAGATTATCTCAACGAGATGCCTGGTGTTCTTGCTGTATTCGAGCTCGACGAGGCACCGCACTACAGTTCGTTCTGCCGGTGGGAGCAAGAGTACCGGATGCGCGAACTGCGCCGCCTGCTCCGCGCTTCGGCGGAGCAGGCGGGCTGGAGTGGTGAAGCCGCAATTGACGCGAGTGGCTTCCAGCGCGATCAGACCAGCTACCACTACCGCGACCGCGCGAACTACTCGTTGCAGTCGCTGAAGACAACAATCTTGATCGACGTGAACTCGCTGGCGATCAAGGACGTTCATTTCACGACGAAGAAGGCTTGGGACGGTCACATCGGGATGCAGGTCTTCCGCCGGAACGCGGAAGACCTGCGTGTGCTGTCTGCCGACGCGAACTACTCCTGGAGCGACCTCCGTGAGGAGTGTCGCTCCGAGTCAACGCGACCGTTGATCAAGCACAGGGAGCAAACACCGTTGCAGAAGGCTCACAACGCCCGGATGAACGAGGACTACAACCAGCGCTGGATGAGTGAAACGGGCTTCTCGCAGTTGAAGGAAGACGACGGCGAGAAGCTGCGCTCCCGGAGCTGGCACGGCCAGTTCCGGGAGCTCACACGCAAGTGCATCATCCATAACCTCACGCAGGCGGCGAGTTAAGGGCTCGCCGCCTGCTCCCCTTCTCCGGACGTATTCGGGAGAGGCATCGCCGTCGTCACCGCAACAACGGAGCAAGGTACCATAGTTTTGACTCATCAGCAACCGCTGTGAGTGACAGCTACTGCATCTTCTGAGGTCGAAAAGCCGTCTCTAGCGCCGTGAGATTGTAGATCAGCAACCCCACCCCGACGCTGTCTTGCGTTCAACAAGGCAATCAATGACCTACTACAAGGAG
>JBEPXB010000433.1:0-3422 GCA_041642135.1 Halobacteriales archaeon
CCACGACGACCCGACCGATCCCGAGGGCGGCGAACAGCGAGAGCAGGGCGACGGCGGTGAGCGTGCCGCTGCCAGCGAAGTAGGCGTACGTCCGCCGGGGTGCATCGAGGACGTCACCCCGTCCGGCGACGAACGCGTAGGCGGTGAGTGCCACCAGTGCGCCGAGTTCGTTCAGTGCCACCGCCTCGAGGAGGGTGATCTCGGCGAACGCGTCGAGTCCGAACTTCCGGGCGACGTTGCCGACGGCGAACGCCGCGGCGGCCGCGAGCGGGAACAGCAGGTCCCGCGGTTCCCATCCGGAGCGGTCGCCGCCACGCGAGAGCGCGAGAAGGGTCAGCCCGGCGACGAGGACGACGATGCCCACCACGGTGAACGCCGTGACCGCCTCCCCGAGGACGAGCACGGCGAGGAGGCTCGCGAACAGCGGCCGGGTGGAGATGACGGCGCTGTTGACGCTCGCCCCGACGCGGTCCACGCCGACGAACACCGCAAGTCTCCCGAGGGCCGTCCCGACGAGCCCGGCGGCGAGGAACAGCGCCGCCGAGGCGGGCGTCACGCTCGCGAAGAGGTCGACCCCCTGGAGGGTGACCAGGGCGACCCAGTAGAGCGTGCTGTCCACCACCACGACGGTCAGCGATGCCTGCAGGGAACTCCCCCCACCGGCCATCCCGCGCTTCGAGAGGATCGGACTGAACCCCCAGAGTACGGCGGGGACGAGCGCGAGGACGACGACGAGTTCCACCGCCATTCGCGGGACCCTCCACGACCGGGTCGGAAAGGTGTCCCGGAACCGAGTTCCGGGAGTGGACCTCCTCCGGGATCCGAGTGGTCTTCATACGGTCGTGCGTACCGATGTACCGGCGATCACCCGGACGGGGTCGGTTAGCGCCGGTAAAAGACTACGCACGACCGTATCAGAACGGGCTCTCCTCCCCGCCGAAGTCGAGGTCCGGGTCGGCGTCCACCCCCTCCCCTTCGTCGTCCGCGGAAGGGGCGAGCCGCTCTGCCCACTCCAGGGCCTCCTCGACATCGTCGGTCGGCGGCGAGCAGGTGAACGACCGGCAGGCGTAGAGCGTCGGGCCGTCGCGGGCCTCCCGGCCGGCCCAGATCGACGGGGTCGTCGCCAGCCCGAGCGCGTCGAGCCACCCCGACAGCCCGTCATCGGTCGGCGGTCGGACCGTCAGCAGCCGATCGGGGAGGTAGGTCTCCGCGAGCCGCTCGCGCCACGCTTCGGGGAGGGAGTCCGCGGCGACGGTGAGTTCGAGCGAGCCGACCGCGCGGGTGTCGGCCGCGAGCGCGAGCGTCGCGTGCCCGAGCGGGTCGGTCTCGACCGTCTTCGCGTGCGTGTCGAGGACGCCCTCGGCCACCTCGCGGAAGCGCTCGTCCGGGCTGAAGTGCGCGAGGTCGAGCAGGAGCGACGCCGCGACGCCCGTGCTCGACGGCGTGGACTGGTCGCCGAGTTCCTGCGGCCGGGCGACCAGCGACTCGCCGCTCTCGGGCGTGAAGTAGAGCGTTCGCTCCTCGGCGTCCCAGAACTCCTCGGTGACGACGCGGGCGAGGTCCATCGCGAACCCGAGGTGCTCGACGTCGCCGGTGGCCTGATAGAGGTCGAGCGCCCCCCGGCCGAGGAAGGCGTAGTCCTCGAGGTAGCCCGTCACCTTCGCGTCGCCGTCCTTCCAGCGGCGGGTGAGCCGTCCCTCCTCCGCGTCCCAGAGGCGCTCGCGGACGAACGACAGCGCCCGGTCGGCGGTGGCGGCGAGGTCGGGGTCGAGGACGAGCGCCCCCTCCGCATAGGCGGAGATCATCAGCCCGTTCCAGCCGGCGAGTACCTTCTCGTCGCGGGCGGGTCGGGGCCGGGTCTCGCGGTACTCGCGGGCCTGCTCTACCGCGTGGTCGAGCCGCTCGCGGACCTCCCCCTCGTCCAGCCCGTGGCTCTCGGCCAGTGACTCGACGGGTTCGGAGAGCGTGAGGACGGTCTTCCCGTCCTCGAAGTTCCCCGAACGGGTGACGCCGAACCGGCCGCGGAACAGGTCGGCGTCGGTCCCGTCTTCGATGACTTCCTCGACTGCCTCGGGCGTCCAGACGAAGAACGCGCCCTCCTCGCGTTCGCCGGTCTCGGGGTCCTCGCTCTGTGCGTCGAGCGTCGAGAAGAACCCGCCCCCGGCGTGCTGTAGCTCCCGCTCGACGAACGCGAACGTCTCGCGGGCGACGTCGGCGTAGCGCTCCTCGCCGGTCACCTGGTAGCCGGCGAGGTAGGCCGGTGCGAGCGTCGCCTGGTCGTAGAGCATCTTCTCGAAGTGCGGGACGGTCCAGGAGCGGTCGGTCGCGTAACGATGGAACCCCCCGCCGAGGTGGTCGTACATCCCCCCGTTCGCCATCGCCGTCAGCGTCTCCTCGACCACCTCGCGGTAATCCTCGCGTCCGGTCCGGTCGTACGCCCGCAGGAGGAGGTGGAGTCGGCCGGGGTTGGGGAACTTCGGCCCCGATCGCCCGAAGCCGCCGTACTCG
This sequence comes from Halobacteriales archaeon, assembly GCA_041642135.1. Taxonomy (GTDB): domain Archaea; phylum Halobacteriota; class Halobacteria; order Halobacteriales; family Haloarculaceae; genus Salinirubellus. The sequence continues at coordinate 2,509 of JBEPXB010000433.1, forward strand.
CGATCGGCGGCACGGAGTGCCGAACTCGCCGCCGAGTCGAGGAAGTCGGCGTCCGGCGGCTCTCGCGCCTCGTCGGGAGGCGTGGACGTCCCCTCGAGTTCGTCCTCGGCAGCCGCCGTCCACTGGTCGGCGCGGTTCTCCATCTCCTCGCGCTGGTCGGGGTCGTTCCACGAGTCGGCGACGCGTCGGCAGAGTTCGAGGAAGCCCGGCATCCCCTGCTTCGGGTCGCGCGGGAAGTACGTCCCGACGTAGAACGGCCGACCGTCGGGCGTGAGGAAGGCCGAGAGCGGCCAGCCGCCCCGCCCGGTGACGAGCTGGCAGACGGTCATGTACACCGAATCGACGTCCGGGCGCTCCTCGCGGTCGACCTTGATCGGGACGAACGCCTCGTTGAGGACCTCGGCGACCGCCTCGTCGGCGAACGACTCCTCCTCCATGACGTGACACCAGTGACACGCGGAGTAGCCGATCGAGAGGAAGATCGGGCGATCGGTCTCGCGTGCGGCCTCGAGGGCGGCCTCGTCCCACGGCTGCCAGTTGACGGGGTTGTCGGCGTGCTGGCGGAGGTAGGGCGAGGCCTCCTCGTCGAGCCGGTTCCGGTCGAGAACGCTCATTGGTGGTGCGTGGGTCTCCGCGGGTATAAGCCCGGCCACGTCGGATGGGCACCGTTCTCGGATGGGCACCGTTCGAGCGTGCGACCCCGGGCCCCGGCGGTTCTCCGGACGGAGGACCCGACCCGGACACGGTCGCGAGCGGTCGGACAGAACGGTCCAGCGGTGCGTCATACGGTCGTGCGTACCGATGTACCGGCGATCACCCGGACGGGGTCGGGTAGCGCCGGTAAAAGAATACGCACGACCGTATCAGAGCCCGTAGCAGGTCGTCGTCCAGAAGTCCCGTACCGCATCGTCGAG
>JBEPXB010000434.1:0-3413 GCA_041642135.1 Halobacteriales archaeon
GGGACGAAGGGGCTCTCGCTGTTCGTCGTCCCGCACACGGACGAGGACGGCGAGCCGAACGACCTCGTGGTACGTCGGCTGAAGGACAAGCTCGGGACCATCGCCGTCCCGACGGGCGAGATCGTCTTCGAAGGCGCCGAAGCGACCCTCGTCGGCGAGGAGGAGCGCGGATTCCGCTACATGACGGAGATGCTGAACTACGAGCGCCTGACCAACGCGATGGGTGCGGTCGGTATCATGGGCCGGGCGCTGTTAGAGGCGAAGATCCACGCCGCGAACCGGGAGGCGTTCGGCGAGACCATTCAGGAACACCCGCTGATGAAACGCGACCTCGTGGAGATGACCGTCGACTACGAGGCGGCGGCCGCGTTCTCCTTCGAGGCGGCGAGACACTACATAGAGCGCGAGCAGGGGAACGAGGGCGCCGACGGGGATCGAGGGGACGACTCCGACGCGTACAAACTGATGCGCCTGCTGGTGCCGGTCGCGAAGTACAGGACCGCGCGGATGGCCGTCGACGCCGCTTCCTACGCGATGGAGGTGCTGGGCGGGAACGGCTACGTCCGCGGGTTCACGACCGAGCGGCTCTACCGCGACGCGCAGGTCCTCCCGATCTGGGAGGGGACCTCGAACATCCTCTCGCTCGACGTGCTCCGCGTCCTCGGCAAGGAGGCCGCTCACGAGGCGCTGATCCCCTACGTCGAGGTCCTGCTCGACGTCGAGCACCCGTTCGTCGGGTCTCTCGCCGAGAAGGTCGAGGAACGGTCCCTCGAACTCCAGGAGGCGCTGGTGACCCTCGCAACCGAGGACGAGGACTACGCGCAGTACCACGCGAAGCGCCTCGCGGACCTGCTGTTCGACGTGGTGACCGCGGCGGTCCTCGTGAGCGAGGCGGAGTGGGCCATCGAACAGGAGGACGACGGCCGGAAGGCCCTCGTCGCCGAGGCGTTCGTCCGGTCGCGGTTCGGTGACGACGAGGCGTACGGGGTGACGAGCGGCGACCGCTTCGGGATGGAGCGGTTCGACGCCGTCGCTCGCTACGCGAGCGTCGACCCCGAGACGCTCGTGAAGGCAGCCCCCGCCGATGACTGAACGTCTCCCGCCGGATCAACCCCCGCGACGCCTGTAGTCCCTGAAGGTCATCGCCGCGCCGTCGACGATCACGGTGGTGTCCTCGTCCGCGGGACCCGCGTCGGCGTCGGTCAGCCCGCCGTCGGTCTCTGCGCCGCCGAAGTCGTACGGTGTGCCGTGAATTGGCATACCACACTCTGGGTGCCGCCCCGATATAAACGTTCGTCAGACATCGCCCAGCGCGGGAGGCCGTCCGGGGCGCACGACCGGCGATCCGTCCCCGCGCGCGGCGTCCACGAACCTCTTTTACCGGGGACCTCCCTACCTCCTCCCGATGAGTCTCGAAGACCGTGCCGAGGAGCTCGCCTCCGACCTCGGCGCAGACAAAGCGGAGGTCCAGTCGGCGCTCGAGAACCTCGTCTCCTACAGCGTCCCGCTCGACGAGGCGGTACAGAGCGTCAGGCGGAAGTACGGCGGCGAGGGCGGCGGGTCGAGCGAACCCAGCGAGGCCGCGATCGCGGACGTGAGCCCCGACGGCGGCAACGTCACCGTCACCGGGACGGTGCTCTCCGTGGGCAAGCGCTCGATCTACATCGACGGCGACCTCCGGGTCATCCAGGAGGGCGAGATCGCCGACGAGACGGGGAAGGTCATCTTCACCGACTGGGCCGGCACCGGGCTCTCGCCCGGGGACACCGTCACGCTCGGCAACGCCGGCGTTCGGGAGTTCATGGGCCGCACGCAGCTGAACGTCAACGAGTCGACGACGGTCGCGTTCCGTGACGAGAAACCCGAGATCCCGTACGAGGTCGGCGGGGTCTCGGACCTCCGGGACCTGCGGGCCGGCGACGGGGCGGTCACCGTCGAGGTCCGCGTGATCGAGGCCGAGACCCGCGAGGTCTCGGCCCGCGAGGGCGAGCAGAAGGGGATCCTGAGCGGCGTCGTCTCGGACGGCTCCACCAGACTGCCGTTCACGGACTGGGAGCCGGACGACCACGCGGCGATGGAGGAGGGCGCCTCCGTCCGCATCGAGAACGCCCACGTCAAGGAGTTCCGGGGCGTCCCGCAGGTCACCCTGGGGGAGTACACGACGGTCGAGGCGCTCGACCGGGAGATCGCCCCCGGCGACGAGGCACCCCGGATGTCGGTCGGCGAGGCGGTTTCCAGTGGTGGCGTGTTCGACGTCGAACTCGTCGGGTCGGTCCTCGACGTGCGCGAGGGCTCCGGGCTGATCCAGCGGTGCCCGGAGTGCGGCCGCATCGTCCAGAAGGGCCAGTGCCGTTCTCACGGAGCGGTCGAGGGCGTCGACGACCTCCGGACGAAGGCTATACTGGATGACGGGACCGGTACTGCCACCGTCGTCCTCGACGACGAACTCACGAGCGAGGTGTACGGCGGAACCCTGGAGGACGCGCTCGAACACGCCCGCGACGCGATGGACCAGGAGGTCGTCGCCGAGCGCATCCGCGAACACATCGTCGGCAAGGAGTACCGCGTGCGCGGGGACCTCTCGGTCGACGACTACGGCGCGAACGTCGACGCGACGGAGTTCGAGGAGGTCGAGGACGACCCGGCAGAGCGGGCCCGCGACCTGCTCGCGGAGGTGGGCGCATGAGCGCCGATCCCGGCCCCGGGAACCGCGAGGTGGCCTACCGGCTGTTCGCCGCCGAGTTCGAGGATTCGACGGTCTCCTACTCCGAGAGCGACGAGGAGCGCGCGCCGAACTACGTGATCACCCCCACCGGTGGCCGCGTCAACCGGGTGTTCCTCGCGGGCGTCCTCACCGAGACCGAGCGCGTGGGCGGCGAACAGATCCGCGGCCGGATCGTCGACCCGACGGGCGCGTTCGTCGCCTACGCCGGCCAGTACCAGCCGGACGAACTCGCGTTCCTCGACCGGGCCGACCCGCCGGCGTTCCTCGCCGTCACCGGGAAGGCGCGGACGTTCTCGCCGGAGGACTCCGAGCGCGTGTACACGAGCGTCCGGCCGGAGTCGATCAGCGAGGTCGACGCCGAGACGCGCGACCGGTGGGTGGTTCGCACCGCCGAACAGACGCTCGACCGCGTGGCGACGATGGCGAGTGCGCTCCGCTCGGACCTCCGTGGCGAGGCGCTCCGTGACCGACTCGTCGAGGAGGGGGTCGACGCGGGCCTCGCCAGTGGCGTCGCCCTCGCCGTCGAGCACTACGGGACCACCTCGGCGTACCTGCAGGCGCTCCGCGGCACGGCCCTCGACGCCGTCCGCGTCGTCGCCGACGAGCGCGACGAGGTCGACCGGCTCGACCTCGCCCCGGACGAGGGCGGCACCGAGGACGCTGTCCTCGCCGAACTCGCCACGATGGA
>JBEPXB010000435.1:0-3412 GCA_041642135.1 Halobacteriales archaeon
CCGGAGGACGAACGTGGCGACGAGCGTGGTCGTGTCGTCGTCGAGTGCGAGGACCACCGTCCCACCCTCCTCGATCCCCGCCTCCCGGAGCACCTCCGGGTCGGTCGCGTCGCCGACGACGTCGACCGTCGACTTCCCCTCGACATCGACGACCGTCCGGGGGACGCCGGCCTCGGCCAGGGCGTTCCCCACCGCCGAGCCGACGACGCCGTAGCCGGCGATGACCACCTCGCTCCGACGGTGCCGGCGCACCGTCGACCGCGTGAGCTCGCGGAGCCGCTCCAGGTCCTCCTCGCCGCCGACCACGAGCAGCACCGTGTGCTCGTCGAGCATCAGGTCCGGGAACGGCGGGGTGCGGAACTCGCCGGTCGACCACGCCCCGATGACTCTCGCGCCCGTCCGGTCGGTGAGGCCACTCTCGGCGAAGGTCTGGTCGCACAGTGCGCTTCCCGGGTGGAGCGGCAGCTCGCCGATCGAGAAGTCCCGTCCGATCTCGACGCCCCCCTCGAGTTCGGTCGAGACGGCCGTCGTGATCTTGTTCGCCAGCCCCCGTCCGAGGAGCGTCCGCGGCGAGAACGCCTCCTCGACGCCCGCGTGACGGTGGTATGTCTCGAACGCCGGGTCGTCGACGATGCTGTAGACCGGCACGTCGGGAGCGGCCTCGTGGGCGGACATGGCGATGCTCAGGTCGACCGCGTCGTCGTCGTCGGCGACGACCGCGAGCGCGTCCTCGACGCGGGCCCCCCGGAGCGTCTCGACCGAATCGGGGTCGCCGTGGACCACGCGCCGGTTCCGCTCGAAGAGGTCGGTCGCCGTCTCGCGGTCGGGTTCGACGAGGACCGCCGGGACGTCGCGCGCGGCGAGTTCGTCACGGAGGGTCTCCGTGCGGGGGCTGTGCCGACAGACGATGACGTGTCTCTCCATCCCCTCGAGCGCCGTCGGGGGCGAGGTCGCCAGCGCGTCCTCGACCAGCGGGACGATGACGATGGGAAAGGCGGCGAAGATGAGCACGAGGCTCGTGAACTGCATCCCCACCACGAGCAGCGTCATCTCGGGCCCCCACCCCGCGTCCTGTCCGTAGCCGGTGGTGGTGAACGTCTGCATCACCACCTCGAAGGAGTGCAACAGCGTCCGCGGACGTCCCTCGAAGAACGACATCCCGAAGTCGTACGCGAGCGTGAAGAACACGACCGCCCCGGCGAACGCCGCGGCGTAGTACTGGATGAGCCGCCGCCGGCCGACCATGCCCCCGAGTCGGGGTCGTCCCTCTTAGCTTCGGGGGCGGCCGCCGTCGCCGCGGTCTCCACCGGCGGATCGCCGATCCGTCGGGACGGGTCGCCGAGACCGCCGGGCTACTGATACCGCCCGCGCCCCTCGATCTCGCGTAACCGGTCGAGGACTCGCGGGTCGCCGGCCTCGCGGTACGCCGCCTCGAACGCTTCGAGGAGTCGCTCCGGGGCGTCGGCAGTCCCCACCAGTGACTGCTCGAAGACGTGGAGGTCCATGGCGAAGTCCTCGCGGTCGTCCGTGTAGTACCCGAGGCCGAAGTCGATCAGATACGTCCGTTCGGGTGCCACCCGGGCGTTTCGCGGCGTCGGGTCGCCGTGGACGAACCCCGCGCCGTGGAGCGTGGCGAGGTGCCGCCCCACGTCGCGAACTCCCGACACGGTCAGCGAATCGCGGAGGTCGCTCTCCCCCACCGTCTCGAACGTCAGTGCGGCCTCGGCGTCGTCCACGTCGAGGACGACCGGCGTGGGGACACCCTCGCGTCGGGCCTCGCTCGTCAGCCGTGCCTCGCTCCGGGTGCGCGTGCGGCGTAACCGCTCGTCCAGTTCCGGATGCCGGTAGGCCTTCGGGAGCCGGCGTTTGGTGGTCCGCTCGGGTCCGACCTCGACGATGGCTTCGGCACCCTTGACTGCCCCGTCGTCGGTGCGATGCCGCCCCACCGATCCCGCGCTGTCGCGCCAGGTCACGGGTACCTCGTCCGGCCGGAAGTCCGGCAGCACCCGCGAGTCCTCGATCTCGAGAGTGTCGCCCGCTTCGCACATCTTCGCGCCCAGCACGGCGATCATCCCGGCGTTGTCCCGGAGGAATCGGGGTTCGGGCGCGAAGAAGGACGCGCCGCGGGCGTCGCACATCTCGCCGAGCATCCCCCGGAGTCGCGCGTTCTGTCCCACGCCACCGCCGAGGACGAGCTCGTCGGCGTCGGTGAGCGAGAGCGCCCGCTCGGACACCTCGGTCAGCATGGCGAAGACGGTCTCCTGGAGCGAGAAGCAGACGTCCTCGATCGGGGTGCCGTCGTCGTACGCCTCCTTCGCCGCGCTCGTGATGCCCGAAAAGGAGAAGTCCATGCCCTTCACGACGTACGGCAACTCGACGTACTCGCCCTCTCTCGCCGCCTCCTCGACCTTCGGGCCCCCCGGGTGCGACCAGCCGACGTGGCGGGTGAACTTGTCGATGGCGTTGCCCACTCCGGTGTCCATCGTCTCGCCCAGCACCCGATACCGGCCGTTCCGGAACCCGAGGAGGTGGGCGTTCGCGCCGCTGGCGTTCAGGCAGACCGGCGACTCGAACCCCGAGCGGTGTCTGCCGATCTCGAGATGGGCGACCATGTGGTTGACACCGACCAGCGGGACGCCGAGCGTCCCGGCGAGCGCGCGGGCGGCCGTCGCGACGATCCGGAGACAGGGGCCGAGCCCCGGCCCCCGCGAGAACGCGACGGCGTCGACCGGCGGCTCCCCGTCGTCGTCCTTCCCGTCCGCCTCGGCCCGCACGCGTGCCGCCTCCATCGTCCGGCCGACGACGTCGGGGATGGCCCCGCGCATGTGCTCTGCGGCCTCGCGCGGGTGGATGCCGCCGCTCTCCGGCTCGTAGGCGTCGGTCTCGATGAAGACGTCCTCGGCATCCGGGTCGGCGTCGGCGTCGTACACCGCGGCGCTGGCCGCCCACGCGGTGCCCTCGATGCCGAGGACCCGCATCTACCTCACTCGTCGGTCTTCCACTCGGTGTAGGAGCACTTCCCACAGTGGAGCCGGTCGCCGTGGTCGCCGAGGAACGTGTCGCCACAGCGGGGACACTGCTCCTTCGTCGGGTTGCCGTCCTCGTCGTAGTACTCGTGGCGGGGCATCTACGCCTCGACCTCTTCGTCGGTGTCCTCGTCGCCGATCTTGTTCCGATCGAGCATGTACTCCTGCTCGACGTCGGCGGCGTCCGCGGGGCTGTCGTACACCTTCGCGTAGCCCATGCTCTTTCGCATCCCGTACTTCGTGTCGATCGAGTGGATGACGACCTCCTCGGCGTCCTTGTTCAGCTTCGCGGCGAGCGAGTCACGAACCGACAGCCGCGAGGGGCTCGCCTCGTCGTGGACGACCTCGAACCGGACGTCCCGACGGTGCAGCATCGGGTTCTCCTC
>JBEPXB010000436.1:0-3381 GCA_041642135.1 Halobacteriales archaeon
GACGGGTCGTACGGCTTGCCCCCTCCACAAATTTCATGTGGTGTCACGGCATACCACGGTTCGTTGGAGGTGGTGATACAGTCTACCGAGCACCCGACCCACCAGAACGCGGCGTAGCATCCTAATACCGTTCCTGAAACGAGATCACACGGTCGCGAGCGGGGCGTACCGCGTCCGCCCGCGAGAAGCGGCTTCGGTTCCCGGTCACGAGAGCGGGCGCTCTGCCTACCGAGAGCCCGGTCGCCCCGAGGGACGACCCCCGTGATCGAGGTGGAGTCACGACGGGGAACACTGCCCTGAATACTCGCCCTACCCGAAACGTTCGCGGGTCGACCGGAGGCGTTCGATGTGCGTCCGCACCCGGACCGACGAACCACGGTGACCGCTCACTCGCGGCCACGTCCGCGAGGACTTTTTGCGTTCCTCCGTGACCGGCCGTGCATGACAGTCGTCGCCGTCGTCCTCGCCGGCGGGACCGGGACGCGGCTCTACCCCGCTAGCTCGCCCGAGACGCCCAAGCAGTTTCGCTCGGTCGGGCCGGGCGACGGATCGCTCCTGACCCGGGCCGTCCGCCGGGCCGAGCGGTTCGCCGACCACGTGGTCGTCCTCACCCGAGAGACGTACGCGGACCGGATACCCGAGCACGCTCCCGACGCCGAGGTGCTGGTCGAACCCGAGCCGAAGGACACCGGTCCGGCGTTGACCTATGCTGCCTTCTCCCTCCGCGAGCGCTACGACGGTCCCGTCCTCGTGTGTCTCCCTTCGGACGCACACGTCGGCGACGACGCGGCGTTCGCCGCGGACGTCGAGCGCGCCGTCGCCCTCGCCCGCGAACGCGAAGGCCTGGTCACACTCGGCGTCGAACCCACCTACGCGGCGACGGGCTACGGCTACCTCAAGCCCGGCGAGACCGTCGGGATCGACGTAGTCGGTGGGAAGGGCGACGGACACGTCGTCGAGCGCTTCGTCGAGAAGCCCGACCACGGGGCGGCGGCCCGCTACCGCGAACACGGTTACCTCTGGAACGCGGGGACGTTCGTCTGGACGCCCGACGCGTTCCTCTCGGCGGCCCGGAAGTCGGCGCTCGCCCCGCTCGTGGACGCGCTCGAGGCGGGGGATCCGGAGCCGTTCGACGCCGTGGAGGCGGTGAGCGTCGACCACGGCCTCCTCGAAACGGCGGACGACGTGTACGTCGTTCCGACGGCCGTCGAGTGGGACGACCTCGGGACGTGGGACGCCCTGAAGCGGGTCCTGCCCGCCGACGAGGACGGGAACGTCCTCGACGGGAACGCGCTCGCGCTCGATTCGGAGGGATGCGTGCTCGCGACCGACACGGACTCGCACGTCTCGGTGGTGGGCGTCTCGGACCTCGTCGTCGCGGTCCACGACGACCGGGTGCTCGTGGTGCCGAAGGGCGACGCCGAACGGGTCCGCGAGGTGTTCGCCGAACTGGAGGCGCGTGGCGACCTCTAAAACAGGCCCTCGCCTGCCAGCGCGAGACCGAAACCGGCCAGCACCGCCCCGGTGAGGTAGGGAACGGCGGTCCGCGCGCGGGTTCGAGAGCAGTCGCTCCCGGACGGACTCCGCGAAGACGGCGACGGTGGCGAGGTACGCGGAGCTCAGGCCCGCGTGGTTGCCCCGAGCGCCGCGAGATCACCGAGTAGCGGGTCGCGAGGGAGGAACTGCGGCAGGAAGGCGAGGAAGAACAGCGCGACGCCGGCGGCTCCCGCCACGCCCGGACCACGTCCGTCCCGGAGGCCGCTGGTGAGCACGTAGACCGTGTCCGCTCCGGGCGCGAGTATCAGCGCGACTGCGGCCGGGACGAACGCGAGGAACGTCGCCGCGTCGAGCATGTACCGTCGTGGACGGTGACTCAGCAAATCTGTTGGGATCCGTCTCCCTGCGTTCGGGTGTTCGGATGTGAGCCGATCAGTCCATCGGGTGGAAAGCGTGTCCACGTCCGTACCTCAACAGGTTTACTACCGCCCGAGTGAACCACGAGTCATGCCGGTGGACTACTCCGACCTCCACGACCCGAACGCGGAGTACACGATGCGGGAACTCTCCGCGGAGACGATGGGCGTCACGGCGAAGCGCGGCGGCGGCCGCGACGTCGAGATCACCGACGTCCAGACGACGATGGTCGACGGGAACTTCCCGTGGACGCTCGTGCGCGTCTACACCGACGCGGGCATCGTCGGGACCGGCGAGGCCTACTGGGGCGCGGGCGTCCCGGAACTGATCCAGAGGATGAAGCCGTTCGTGATCGGCGAGAACCCGCTCGACATCGACCGCCTGTACGAGCACCTCGTCCAGAAGATGTCCGGCGAGGGGAGCGTCGAGGGCGTTACCGTCACCGCGATCTCGGGTATCGAGATCGCCCTGCACGACCTCGCGGGGAAGATCCTGGAGGCCCCCGCCTACCAGCTCCTCGGCGGCAAGTACCGCGACCGGGTCCGGGTCTACTGTGACTGTCACACCGAGGAAGAGGCCGATCCGGAGGCCTGTGCCGACGAGGCCGAGCGCGTGGTCGAGGAGCTGGGCTACGACGCGCTGAAGTTCGACCTCGACGTCCCGAGCGGGTTCGAGAAGGACCGCGCGAACCGCCACCTCCGACCCGGCGAGATCCGCCACAAGGCCGAGATCGTCGAGCGGGTGACCGAGCGCGTGAAGGACCGCGCGGACGTCGCCTTCGACTGCCACTGGACGTTCTCCGGCGGGAGCGCGAAGCGGCTCGCCGCGGCCATCGAGGAGTTCGACGTCTGGTGGCTCGAGGACCCCGTCCCGCCGGAGAACCTCGAGGTCCAGGAGGAGGTCACGAAGTCCACGACGACGCCCATCACCGTCGGGGAGAACCGGTACCGGGTTACCGAGGAGCGCCGGCTGATCGAGAACCAGGCCGTGGACATCATCGCGCCGGACCTCCCGAAGGTCGGTGGGATGCGCGAGACGCGGAAGATCGCCGACGTCGCCAACCAGTACTACGTCCCGGTGGCGATGCACAACGTCTCCTCGCCGGTGGCGACGATGGCGAGCGCCCACGTCGGGACGGCCGTCCCGAACTCGCTGGCGGTGGAGTACCACTCCTACGAACTCGGCTGGTGGGAGGACCTCGTCGAGGAGACGGTGATCGAGGACGGCTACATCACCATCCCCGAGGAGCCGGGCCTCGGCCTGACGCTCGACGACGATGCCGTCGCCGAGCACATGGTCGACGGCGAGGAGCTGTTCGACCCGGTGTGAGCCGGGTCGAGCTCGCCGAGCCCTGCTCGGCGGCGTTCGAGGAAGCGTAGCTTCATCGGGCTCGTCGAGCTTTGCTCGACGGAGTTCGAGGAACGTAGACCGGGGCGAGTCACCGGCTACGAACGCCTCGACTCCCGC
>JBEPXB010000437.1:0-3373 GCA_041642135.1 Halobacteriales archaeon
ATACTTGGGGGGTTTCGAACCGACCGACATAAGCCTAGCCGAAGAACCGGTCGGTCCGTACGGGGGAGAGGAAAAATTCCTTCGCCGGGCGCGCCGCTCGTCCGTCGATCCGAGTGGCTCGACGGGGCGAGAGAGGCGGTCGTCGGTCGGGTTACTCCGTCAGCGTGACGGCGTTGTCCGCGGACCACCCGACTGCAACCTCCCGCCCGACCGAGAGGTACTGCCCCTGGTCGCGGATCTGCATGTCCACCGTGAGCTCGTGGCCGTTCTCGAGCCGGACGACGAACTTCCCGAGGTTCCCCTTGTAAATCTCGTCGACGACCTCCGCGCGGAACTCGTTGTCCAGCCCGGAGGCCTCCTCGCCGAGCCGGATCTTCTCCGGCCGGACCGCGAACGCCACCTCGCCGCTCGCGCCCTCCTCCGGCCGCACCCGGAAGGTGAGTCCGTCGGCCTCGACCACCGCGCCGTCGTCGGTCCGGCGGTACGCCCCGTGGACGAGGTTGGTCTCGCCGATGAAGTCCGCGACGAACTCCGTGGCGGGCTCCTCGTAGATGGACGTCGCGTCGCCCAGCTGCTCGAGGTGGCCGTCGTTCATGACGGCGATCTCGTCGCTCATCGTCAGCGCCTCCTCCTGGTCGTGGGTGACGTAGACGAACGTGATCCCGAGTTCCTGCTGGAGGTTCTTCAGCTCGACCTGCATGTTCTTCCGGAGTTTGAGGTCGAGCGCCCCCAGCGGCTCGTCGAGCAGCAGCACCGTGGGCTCGGTGACGAGCGCGCGGGCCAGCGCGACCCGCTGCTGCTGGCCGCCCGAGAGCTCGTCGACCTCGCGGTCCTGCATCCCGGGGAGTTCGACGAGTTCGAGCGTGCGGGCGACCCGGGTTTCGATCTCCTCGCTGCCCTCGCGCCGGACCAGCCGCTTTATCGACTCGACGACGCCCCCGCGACCGCTCCCCTCGGTGCTGACGCCGCCGTCGGCGGCCCGCCCCTCGGGGATGCCCTGCATCTGGAGGCCGAACGCGACGTTCTCCCCGACGGTCATGTGGGGGAACAGCGCGTAGGACTGGAACACCATCGCGGTGTCGCGCTCGAACGGCTCGAGCGTGTTCACCCGCTGGTCGCGGATGTAGACGTCCCCCTCGGAGGGGGTCTCGAACCCCGCGATACACCGGAGCGTCGTGGTCTTCCCGCAGCCGCTCGGCCCGAGCAGGGTCAGGAACTTCCCCCGCTCGACGTCGAAGCTCACGTCGTCGACCGCGACCACGTCGCCGAACCGCTTGGTGACGTTCCGGAGGCTGACGTCGGGCGACGAACTCATCGTCGGGGTTCACCCGTCCGACGGCGGGGTCTGGCGTCCATGGATCTCAGGCGTTCTGGATCTCGGTCCAGGCCTCGCTCCAGACGGAGGTCGCCTGCCCGAGGTTCCGGATGAACTCGAGCTCCTGCATGATCTCGTCCGGCGGATAGATCCGCTCGTTCTCCAGCATCGAGTCGAAGATGTACTCCTTGGCCGCCGCGTTCGGCGACGGGTAGTAGACGTAGTTCGCGATGGCGCCGTTGACCTGCGCGGCCAGCACGTAGTTGATGAACGCGTGGGCGGCGTTGGGGTGCTGGGCCTCGCTCGTTATCGCCGCCGTGTCGACCCAGACGACGCTCCCCTCCTCGGGCACCCGGTAGCCGATCGGCGAGGAGCCGTCCTCGTAGAGCTGCCAGTACGCCGAGAACGGCGCGCCCGACCAGGTGTGGATGGGCGAGGCGTTCTCGTTGATGAGGTTCTCGGCCATGTTCACCGAGTCGTAGGTGAGCAGCAGGTCCTTCTGCTCGATGAGTGCCTGCTTGGCTTCCTCGATCTCGGACTCGTTCTCGGAGTTGAGCGAGTAACCCAGCCGCTTGAGCGAGGCCCCGATGGTCTCGCGCATGTCGTTGAGCATCGTGATCTGACCCGAGTACTCCTCGTTCCAGAGCGCGTCCCAGGAGGCCAGCGGGTACTCCGTGTCGTCGGCGAGCATGTTCTCGTTCCAGCCGATACCCGAGGTGCCCCAGAAGTACGGCGCCGAGTAGCGCTCGGAGCCCGGGTCGTACGGCGCCTCGTCGCGCCACTTGTCCTCCAGGTTCGACCAGTTGGGGATCATGTCCAGGTCGAGCGGCTGGACCATCTCCTGGTCGGCGAGGATGTTCACCATGTAGTCGCTCGGGAAGATGAGGTCGAACTGGCCCGTGCCACCGGCGTTCAGCTTGTTGAACATCTCCTCGTTCGACGCGTAGTTGGAGACGTTCACGCTCACGCCGTAAGCGTCCTCGAACACCTGGATGGTGTTGAAGTCCTCGCTCAGCGGCCAGTAGTCCGCCCACTGGAAGACCGTGAGTTCGTCCTCCAGTTCGTAGTCGAGCTCGGGGAGACCGTACTCCTCTCGGACCGACGCGTCGCCGCGACTCGAACTCGTCGGGGTGTCGGTGTCGCTCCCGCCGTCCCCGCCGGAACTCCCGTCCCCGCCGGAACTCCCGTCCCCGCTGTTCCCGTCGCCGTCTCCGGAACCGCCTCCACCATCGCCGCCACCGAGGCAGCCGCTCAGCCCGGCCATCGTCCCGAGACTCCCCGCCCCCGCCAGCTTCAGGAACCGTCTCCGGCTCGAAGAATTTTGCTTTTCCATGGGTTTGTCACCTAACTCTGCCGTGCGTTACGGGAGTCCGGGCATAAAGATTACGCACGTCACTCGAATTTTATACTATCTCGATGTCACGACTGGTGGGACGGAGCCGGAGCGACAGGGCCACCGGAGCTACCAGAGCGGCTCGTCCTGGAGCCACTGGGCGAGGCCGATGAGCCCCAGCGTGGCGACGAGGATGAGCGTCGCCACGACGTTCACGCCCGGCGAGATGCCCTGCCGGACCATGCTGAAGAAGAAGATTGGCAGGGTGTTCTGGTTGCCGATGATGAAGAACGTCACGACGAAGTCGTCGAAGGAGAGCGCGAACCCGAGCAGCGCCCCCGCCAGGATCCCCGGCTTGATGAGCGGGAGCGTGACGTACCGGAACGTCTCGAGTTCGCGGGCGCCGAGGTCCTGTGCGGCCTCCTCGAGCGACCGGTCGAAGTTCTGGAGTCGCGCGAGCACGATGACGGTGACGTAGCTGATGTCGAACGCGATGTGTCCGATGGTCGCGGTGACGAGCCCCTGGGAGATGTTCATCGTGTTGAAAAACAGCAGCAGGGAGATGCCCATCACGATGCTCGGGATGATGAGCGGCATGTAGACGACGCCGGTGAAGAGGCTCTTGCCGGGGAAGACGTAGCGGTCGAGCGCCAGCGCCAGCATCGTCCCGAAGACCACGCTGACGACCACGGTGACGACCGCGATGATTATCGAGTTCTGCAGCG
>JBEPXB010000438.1:0-703 GCA_041642135.1 Halobacteriales archaeon
GGCGGTGACGGCCAGACCTACGATCACACCACCAACGCGGTCGCCAACACCGGCGACGGCCCGGCGATGGCCTACCGCGCCGGCGTCCCCGTCGAGGACATGGAGTTCGTCCAGTTCCACCCGACCACGCTCCCCAGCACGGGCGTCCTCATCTCCGAGGGAGTCCGCGGGGAGGGAGGGATCCTCTACAACGCCGAGGGCGAGCGGTTCATGTTCGAGCGCGGCTACGCGAACAACGACGGCGAACTCGCCTCCAGGGATGTCGTCTCCCGCGCCGAGCTCACGGAGGTCAACGAGGGACGGGGGATCGAGGACGAGTACGTCTACCTCGACATGCGCCACCTCGGCGAGGAGCGCATCGTGGATCGGCTGGAGAACATCCTCCACCTCGCGGAGGACTTCGAGGGGGTCGACGGGCTGGAGGAGCCGATGCCCGTGAAACCCGGCCAGCACTACCACATGGGCGGTATCGAGGTCAACGAGCACGGCGAGACCTGCGTCTCCGGGCTCTACGCCGCCGGGGAGTGCGCCTGCGTCTCCGTCCACGGCTCGAACCGACTGGGCGGGAACGCCCTCCCGGAACTCATCGTCTTCGGCGCCCGCGCGGGCTACCACGCCGCCGGACGCGACCTCGGGGAGGCCCGCATCGAGACGGGTCCGAGCGCGATGAGCGAGGACGAGGAGGGTCTCGACACGCCGGTCT